>CAZUXQ010000197.1:0-3708 GCA_964624425.1 uncultured Sutterella sp. | reverse complement strand
GAGAAAGCGCTGGCCCGAACTGCGAAGTACCCGACTGGCGCGCGGGCTTCCGACGGGCCTCGAGATCGAATACACCGATCTTTCCACGATCGCGGGCGCCGTCTATGAACGGCGCGACGCGTAGTCCGAAAGCCTTCGAACGGTTATGCTTGGCCAATAGTTCTTCCAAACAGAAAAAGGAAATTCATGAGCAAAGAGCATGTTTGCGCAGCGCTTCTCGAAGCTAAAGAAGGTCTCGAGCGGCTTCTTGCCGATGAGGCGATGCTCGGGCGCGTGTCTGATGCCGCGCATGTGATGGCGGAAAGCATCCGAACGGGCGGCGCCGTCTATTCGTGCGGCAACGGCGGCAGTCTCTGCGATGCGATGCATTTTGCCGAAGAGATGACGGGACGCTTTCGCAAGAATCGCCGTCCCTATGCTGCGACGGCCATTGCCGACGCTTCGCACATGTCGTGCGTTTCGAACGACTTCGGCTACCTTGATGTGTTTTCGCGCTACGTTGAGGCGCGCGGACGCGCGGGAGACGTGCTTCTCGGCATTTCGACATCCGGAACGAGCGCCAATGTCGTGCGTGCCGCAGAAGCGGCCAAGGCCAAAGACATGAACGTGATCATCATGACCGGAAAGAGCGGCACGCCGCTCGAAAAGCTTGCCGACATTGCGATCGTGACTCCGGCCGGGCACTTTGCCGACCGCGTTCAGGAACTGCACATCAAGTGCATTCACATCATGATTGAATTGATCGAACGAGAACTCGATCCCGAAAACTACGCGGACGAATGAGCGGCAGACGCAGCATAGACCGACTGTCTTTGCTAAAATATGCCCAACACGAAACGGACGGCTCCCGAACGCGGAGTCGTCCTTCTTTTTCAAGCATGCATCCGGTTTTTCCCGTCGTCCGAGGGAGGATCGGATGTTTTGCATTTAGGATTCGACAGTTTTTCAAATGATCAACCGCATTCCCATTACCGCTGCCGGCGCTCAGAAACTCAAGGAAGAGCTTGACTATCTGAAGAAGACGGCTCGTCCGGCCGTCGTGGCCGCCATTGCTGAAGCCCGCGAAAAGGGCGACTTGTCCGAAAACGCTGAGTACGATGCCGCTCGCGAAGAGCAGGGTCACATCGAAGGCCGCATCGCCGAACTCGAGGGCAAGATTCCGGCTCTGCAGATCATCAATCCGAAGGACATCGACGCGGGCGACCGCATCGTTTTTGGCGCCACGGTAACGCTTTACGACGAAGACGACGATACGACCGTCACCTACCAGATCGTGGGCGACGATGAAGCCGACATCAAGAAAAACCTCATTTCAGTGTCTTCTCCGATTGCGCGCGCGCTGATCGGCAAGTTCGAGGGCGACAGCGTGCAGTTCATGGCGCCCAAGGGGCTTGTAGCTTTCGAAATCGAGTCGGTGAAATACATTTAACGCCGACTTCGGTTCAGTCAAAGAAGCGCGGACGCATCTGAAGGCGCCTGCGCTTTCTTTTGATAAGGACTTTCGAGGCTACTTGGAGAGCGCAGCCTTTTTCGTGATGCGCGTGTGTTTTGAACGAGCGCGGCGAGGCGCGGGTTCGACCTTCTCTTTCTGTTTGCCCGGCTTCTTCGAAACCAGCTTCTTTGCGGGCTTCGCCGCGGGTTTGGCGGCCTCGGCTTTCTGAGCCGTGCCGGCCGCAGCAGCGTCCGCAAGGATGCATTCCTGGGCGGATGCTTCCGTCTCGTCTTCCTGCGGACGCCAGAAGACGAGGATCTTGCCGATCATCTGGACGCGAGCGGCGTGAACTTTTTCCGCTACCGTGATGAAGATCGCTTCGCGTTCTTCTCGGTCATCGACCGGAACGCGCACCTTGATGATCTCATGGGCCTTCAGTTCGCGGTCGATTTCCTTCATGACAGCCTCTGTAAGGCCGTTGGCGCCGAGTCGGATGACCGGATCGAGATGGTGAGCCTGCTTGCGCAGAGTGAGCCGCACGTTGCGCGTAAGAATAATTTCGCTCATAAAATTTCAAATTTATAGTGAGTGCGAAGACAGCTCTTTCGAGCGTCTTCGCACGGAGACAGAATGTGCACTACGGAGGGCAGAATGCCCGTTTCCAACAAAAAATTACGATCCAACCGCGCCTGGATCGAACGGCATATTAATGATCCGTTCGTGAAGCGTTCCAAAGCGGAAGGCTATCGTGCCAGATCGGCCTACAAGCTCATCGAACTCGACGAAAAGGAAGGGCTTCTGAAGCTCGGACAAACCGTCGTCGATTTGGGCGCCGCCCCCGGCAGCTGGACGCAGGCTGTTCGAAAAAAGCTTGTCGATCGGGACGGGAAAGTTCGCGGGCGCATCATCGCCATGGATATTCTGCCTATGGATCCCATTGAAGGCGTCACGTTCCTGCAGGGCGACTTCCGCGAACAGTCGGTTGCCGATCAGCTCGCCGAAATTCTAAACGGAGACAAGGTCGACGTGGTGCTTTCGGACATGGCTCCGAATTTGTCGGGAATCGCCGCAGCCGATGCGGCCCGCTCGCTCCTTCTCAATGAGCTTGCGCTCGAGTTCTGCTTGAATCACCTTAAGGGTTCGGGCGTCTTCGTCACGAAGGCCTTCCAGGGATCGGGCTATTCGCAATATGTTGAAGCATTGAAAAAGGCGTTCGTGAAGGTGGCGGCCAAGAAGCCCGCCGCGAGTCGAGACACCAGCGCGGAAGTTTATCTGGTTGCCTGCGGACTCAGGCCGCGGAAAAGCTGAAATATTTCAACACCAAAAAAAGAAACGTTTCAAAAGGATGGGCGGCTGCGCCCGCAAAGGCTGCAGCTGCCTGCTGCTAGAATAGCGGCTATTGACTTCGGCAATGCGATAGAAGCCATTAGGCTCGAATAATTTTCTTCCGCTTTTTTTATTTCAGCGTGTCTGGAATTTTGGCCGAAGCCGTCTCAATGCTTTCGGAGGAGAAGGGTGCAGCAAGCGCGATTCTCCCAAAAAACGAAGAAACGCAAAACAAAAAAGTAAGCGTCGAATGCCGCCTTTTGCGGACGGTTCGAGCGGCGCAAAACGTTTGGAGCGCTAAGTGGACAACAAGGCTTTTGCACGCATTGCAGTATGGATTCTCATCGCGGTCGTGCTTTTTACGGTTTTCAGGCAGTTCGATGCCGGAACCGAACAAACGATTGATCAGACGAGCTACACGCAGTTCATGGACGATGCAAAGGCCGGCAAAGTCCGTCGCGTCGATATTCAGGGCCGCAAGATCATCGTGACGCCGCACCAGGGCGCTGAGTACGTGATCACGTCGCCCGGCGACCTGTGGATGGTCGACGATCTGCGCAAGTCGGGCGTTCAGGTCTACGGCAAGGCCGAAGAGGAGCCCTCGTTTCTTGCAACGGTCTTCGTCTCGTGGTTCCCGATGCTCCTTTTGATCGGCGTCTGGATTTTCTTCATGCGCCGCATGGGCGGCGGTGCCGGCGGGAGCGGCGGCGCCTTCAGCTTCGGGAAGTCCAAGGCGCGCATGCTCGGCGACCAGGAAAACAAGGTTCGCTTCAAGGATGTCGCAGGTTGCGATGAAGCCAAGGAAGACGTGCAGGAGATTGTGGACTTCCTGCGCGAACCGGACAAGTTCCAGCGTTTGGGCGGCCGCATTCCGCGCGGCGTCCTCCTCGTGGGCTCGCCAGGCACCGGCAAGACGCTTCTCGCCAAGGCCATCGCCGGCGAAGCGGGCG
>CAZUXQ010000196.1:0-3725 GCA_964624425.1 uncultured Sutterella sp. | reverse complement strand
CGCGCTGCGAAATCAGCATTTTGGCGCCCGAGAGAAAGTTGACGACATTCGTGAGCGGCTGCTTGATCTCATGGGCGAACATGGCCGAGAGCATGCTTGCCATGCCTGCTCGCTCCATGCGGTTGAGCTGCGCTTTGCTTTTCGCGAGCGCCTCGGATGTGGCTTCATGAAGAGCCGCTTGCGCAAGAAGCTCAGAGGTACGGCGACGGACCAACAGATTCGTACGGACGATATGTACGCCGACGGCCGCCGCAAAGACGATGAAAAGCAGAATTTCAAGCCGGAAGCGCTGCCACAGACCCAGCAACGACCAATCGCGCAGATATTCGTATGGGCCAAGCGCCAAGGCATGCATGAGCGAACGGACGTGCGTGAGATTGGTGTTCGATACCCAGTCGGCGCCTTCGCTTTCGGGCATCGTGAGTACGGCGATCGTCAGCAGCTTCACGATGTCGGCGTCGGCGCCCGGCCGCGCGGCAAACATGGCATCCGGGTAGAGCGTCGTGGAGCGGCGGCAGACATCGTTGCTGTCGGTTTTTTCGTTGAGAACTCTGAAGGTTGCGGGATTGATCGAACCGTCGGCGACGCCGTTTTCGAACGTGCAGGTTCCTAAAAATCCGACATCCGCATAGCCGAGCGAGACAAGCATCGGCACGTCCGGGTAATTCCATTCGGAAAAGACCGTCTCGGCGAAAAAGTCTTCCGGTTCGAAGCCTTCGTCGGCGATTTCGCCCATGGGGATGAGCCAATTTTCAAAGCTGTCGGCCGAGGAGGCGGCGGCCGTCCGGCCCTTGAGATCGGCCAGCGCTTTGTAGGGACTGTCCATCCGAACGATGAAAAGCGAGCCCACGGATCGGTCGACAGCTTTGGGTCGGACGCGTCGAGTGGCAATTTGCTGCAGAGCCCATCCGTCATGCCGGACGGCGGCTCCGCTTGAGAGGACGAAGAAAGAATCGGCGGGAAGATCGTTCAGGTTCTGCAATCCGTCCGCCGGAAATTCCCGGATTTCGAATCGATACTGAGGCAGCGTTTTCGTGAGATGCTCGATGAGCGGCGTAAAAGTATCAATATAAAACTGCGGCGTGAAGGAGTCGAGAAGGACGATTGTGACAACAGGCTTTTCTTCGGCAGTCATATTTGCCGTTTTCTGCGCTTCGGCGAAGGTGCTCCCGGCAAGGAAAAGCGCGAAAAACGCATAGAGTCCGGCCGGCGCAAAGCGCAAGCGACTCTGGCAGGCAGTGAGTCCGCAGACCGTCTGAGAATAAGCGGGCATAACGTACGAAAAAAAGAAAAGCGCCGAAAACGAAGCGTGAAGGCATTCGTACAAAGAACATTGTGCCTCATTGCCGTTGCCTGAGAAAGACGGCTCTTCAGGTTTCCTGGAAAAATTGCCTCCCCGGAGCGACGGAATTCGGGGGTTCCGGTTCAGGCAGGACAAAGGAGCGGCAGCATCCTGCATCGCAGGCAGAGGCAAAAGCCACAAGGAGCGGCGCGCCATGACCATTCTGCCCCGCGCCTCCTCTCGTCGGCTCCCTTCCTGCGCCGAGCTTCATGCCGCCCCCGGCCGACAAGATCCGCAGCATCTGAACGGCCTGGTTCCGTGAAGAAGACTCTGCGTTGCCGGCTCGGGCCGCGGAAGCATTCGAAGCTCTCGCCGAGGACCACGGCCTGAAGAATGCCGGGCGATTCGCTCGGATGCCGAAAGCCTCTTGGACGGAGGCGATCAAGGGGCGTCTCCGTCGTGCCGATCCGGGCAGGGAAGGCGGGGCTCCTCTTCTTGGAGACCCGGCGGCGCGGCCGACGCGAAAGATGCTGCGGCTCGATCTGCCGATGCAGCGCCGGGCGGGGAGACTGTACGCCGAAATCGGCCGGACTGCGATTGCGGCTGGGATTTTGAGCATTCAAGAGGCATGCCTTCGATTCCGCCCCCTTCCGCCAAGGGATGCCTGCACAGCTCGGCACCCTGATTTTCCCAACAAGGCTGAAGAGACAGAAAGAGCCGCCGACGCGCTCAAAATATGCTTTTGACTTCCTTTGCGACTGTTGGCAGGGATCAAGAGAAGGACGGCCTGCACGGCTCGACAAAGCGCAGCCTCTGCGGGCCTGCGGCGTGTTATAGGCCGAGAGCCTCTCTCACCGAATGCTTTCGATCTCTTCGGAGAGTTCGAACCAACGCATTTCGAGCTCTTCGACCTTCGGCGCGAGCTTGCCGCGCGCTCTCAGGGTCTTCGCGACGAGATCTTGGTCGGCGCCGTTGTAGAAGTCCTGATCCGCAAGCTGTGCATCGAGCGCTTCCAGCTTCTCGGCGGCGGCGTTCAATTCCTTTTCGACCTTTTCGAGCTCCTTCTTCAAGGGCTTTCGGAGGTCGGCGATGCGCTGGCGTTCCTGCGCTTCGAGGCGGCGCGCTTCCTTCTTGCTGACTGAAGGCTGCGCGTCCTTCTGCGCCGTGCGTTCGGCGCGTTCCGCGGCCGACATTGTGCGGCGATGTTCGAGCACAAGCTTCGCGTAGTCGTCGAGGTTGCCGTCGTAAGGCTGCATGCGGCCTTCGTGAACGAGCCAGAGCTGATCGGTTGCGGCGCGAAGCAGATGACGGTCGTGCGAAACGATGAGCACGGCGCCGTCGAAGGTCGAAAGCGCCATCGTGAGCGCTTCGCGCGTTTCCATGTCGAGGTGGTTTGTCGGTTCGTCGAGCACGAGGAGGTTGGGCTTCTTCCACGCTATGAGCGCCAAGGCAAGACGAGCCTTTTCGCCTCCGGACATCGGACCCGCAAGACTTGTGGCGAGCTCGCCCGAGAAGCGGTACATGCCGAGGAAGTCGCGCAGTTCCTGCTCGCGAGCGTCGGGCGCCATGCGCTTCATGTGCGCAAGCGGCGACTCGTCGACGCGCAGCTGCTCGAGCTGGTGCTGCGCGAAGTAGCCTATCGCGAGCCCTTGACCGCGGCGGATTTTGCCTGCCATCAGGGGGAGTTCGCCGACGATCGCTTTGACGAGCGTGGACTTGCCGGCGCCGTTGACGCCCAAAATGCCGATGCGTTCGCCCGAGCGGATGCTGAAGCCGACGCCATCGAGAACGACGCGCTCGCCGTAGCCCAGGCGCATGTCTTCTGCATCGACCAAATGTTCGGGCAGGCGCTCGGGCTTCAGAAATTCAAAGCGCCATTCGCGCTTTGCGCGCACGGGTTCTACCGCCTGCAGGCGTTCGAGCATCTTGATGCGGGACTGCGCCTGACGCGCTTTCGACGCTTTGCAGCGGAAGCGCTCGATGTAGCTTGAGAGGTGTGCGGCCGTCGTTTCGAAGGCGCGGCGCGCAGCGTCCTGCTGGCGGAGCTTTTCGATGCGCTGCGATTCGAACTGCGTGTAGTTGCCTGCGTAGCGGCAGATCGTGCCGTCCTCAACGGACCAGATGACGTTTGCGGCGCGGTCGAGGAACTCGCGGTCGTGCGAAATGATGACGACCGTTGCTGCGACGCGGCGCAGCCAGTTTTCGAGCCAGATGAGCGAGTCGATGTCGAGATGGTTTGTCGGTTCGTCGAGGAGCAGGAGGTCGGCCGGCCGCATGAGCGCGCGGGCCAAGGCAATGCGGTTGCGCCAGCCGCCCGAGAAGTCGCAGACGAGGCGGCCGGCGTCGGCTTGCGAAAAGCCGAGGCCTGCGAGGATCGTTCTTGCCTGAGCTGAGACGGCGCCTTCGTTCACTACCGCGAGTTGCGCGTGCGCGGCCGCGAGCA
>CAZUXQ010000195.1:0-3752 GCA_964624425.1 uncultured Sutterella sp. | reverse complement strand
CGGCATCAATGGGGCGGTCACCGTCTCCGTGACGCTTTCCGCCGACCGAATCGAGGCCGTGGAGGTGGTCTCGCGCAAAGAGACCGAGGACATCGGCACATCTGAGTTTTGCAACTTTTTATACTAGGAATCCTTCTCGGTGACCGGGGTCTTCCTCGGTCGCCCTTGCTGGCGGACTCGCTTGAACTCATGCCCTGGCTTGCATTCGGGCGGGACGGGAATGCCGAATGCCTCACAGATCTTCAGCTGGGCACCCACAAACGGCGTCATGACCATACGGTGCCCTGGCTCTTCTATGGCGCGGATGCAGCGCATCTCATCAAGCACAGCCAGCGAGGAGTCGAATAGATCCCGCAGCTCTGTCGTCTTCCACACATGGCGGACATAGCTCACGAGGATGAGCCCCACGAACATGATGACGAGCCTTCCGATCTTGCCGTCCTCGGACCAGTTGTCCTGCGTGTTGAAGCGCATCTGCGTCTTCATGTGTTCGAAGTACTTCTCCTGCTCATCACGCAGCCGGTACTTCCTGAGCGCAGAGGGTGCATCGTCATCCAAGCCCATCGTCAGCAAACTGAAGAAGCCGGCGCTCCGCCGCTCTCTCGCAAGCTTGTTTTCGTCGCGTTCGAACGCTTGGAGCTTCCCGTCCTTGATCGTCAGCTTGAAGCAGCTGTTCTCGTTCTTGAGCGCCGCTTCATCCTCAATGGTCTCGTTGGTCTCCATCAGCATGGCGAGCTGTTCCTGCTGAGCCTCCACTGCAAGATCCTGCTCCTTGCACTGCTTCGCGCGCTGTTCCGGATCGAAGTACAGATTGATTCTCAGCTGCTTGGCGGCCTTTTCTGCACCACGTTCGGTCTTGATGCTGCAGGACTCCTCGAATTGCTCCGCGTAGACCCCGTGCTCTCGATCAAGCTTCATGGACGGGGGCTTCATGTCGAAGGCGCCGTAGGCGCGGATGCGCTTGGCCGCCAGGGCGCGGCGCACCGACATGGCGGTGATGAAAGTTTTGTCGCCGCAGATGCAAAGCTCAAGGTTCTTCATGGTTTCGCAGCCGCGATCCGTGATGAGGACAAGCGAAGAGAACCCTGCATCGTCAAGGGCTTTCAGGACCAGCGGAAATGTCCGGCAATCCGGCATATTGCCGGGAAATCTCCGGTAGTAGATCGGCTGATGATCTGTTAAGGAGTAAACGACGAGTTCATTGGTTTGCGGAAGATCCGGACGGTCCTTGCTCTTGCCCCGTCTGACCTCCGAGAGCGAACGGCCGTACGCGCTTCGGCTCGTGCTGTCGACAGCGCAGAGAGGGTTCTTGCCGAGACGTTTGGCGCGAAGGCGGAAGAGCATGTCGCGATGGATCGTCGAAATGCTCTGAGTAAGGCGCGTGATGAGCGGCGCCGTCAGCGGCGTGTCGCAGGGAGCGCGCACGATGCGCTGCCAGCAAGGCACCCGGTTGTAGGAAAACGACGTTGCATAAGGGAAGATGGCGAGCGTCAACAGCATGTCGACAAGCTCGTCATTGCCGTCGAAGACGACCAGGAGATCTCGACGGACGCCGAGCTTGTCGGCGATTTGCTCCAGCAGCCAGATGTCGCCGTAAAGCTTGTCGCCGCGGCGTTTCTGGGGCTGACGTCCTCGTGAGCGCAAGCCCGCCATGACTTCGATGGCCGAAAGATCCCAGTCGTCCGGGAAGATGTACTTCTGCCTTTCCTCGGGGGCGAGGAGCATGAATGCCATGTTCGGGGCAAACGCCTTCGTGTCGGGATCAAACCTGCCCCAGTGCACGCGCCGCTAGGTGCGCTTCCCCGTCTTGGCGTCCACCGTTGCGGGTTGAGTGCTTGCGTAGACGTACGTCCCCAACTTGTGGGTGCTCATGCGGCATGACGACATGGGATCTCTTTGTCTGGGCATGGTCTCTGTCCTACTAACTGGTATTATTATACTATATATAGAGGCAAAAATAAAGACAGCTCTATGAGGAACCGCCTGTTTTCAAAGAAAAACTTGAAGGTCTGACGCGTTGTTGGTATGAAATGCTGCAAAACTCAGAGGAGCATTGCGGACGAAGTTTTTCTCCGGCTGCAAAAGGGTGCAAGTCGGCGGCCTCATGAGAAGGATGCTCTATTCAATCAACCGGCGATTTCGGCGGCTTCCCTTGCCTGCCGTTCCGTCCCCGTTGCGCCTGCGTGCGCATGTGAGCGTCGGCCGATGCCGAAGTGTTCGCCGAAAACTGCGGCGCCTGCCGCAGCTCGAAAAGGCGCATTGCCGTCGTCGATGTAGGTCATCTTTTCGACGACGAGAAATTCCGCAGATTTTGCGAGTTCCGAAAGCGCTTGCATCCATGCAAAACGGCGCCTTGAAGGCGCCGTTGAGGAGAAGGCCCGTGCGGCTGTCAGAAGAAGCCGCGCTTCGTTTCGGCAAGCGAAATGTAGATGTTCTTATGCTGGCTGTAGTGCTCGAGCATCATCTTGTGCGTTTCGCGGCCGATTCCGGACTTCTTGTAGCCGCCGAACGGCGTGTGGGCCGGCAGTTCGTTGTATGTGTTGACCCACATGCGGCCGGTATGGACGGCACGAGCCACGCGCAGCGCGCGATTGATGTCGCGGGTCCAGACGGCGCCGCCCAAGCCATATTCGGAATCGTTCGCCATGGCGATGACTTCTTCTTCGGTCTTGAACTTGATGACGCAGGCAACCGGTCCGAAAATTTCGTTCTGAGCGACCTTCATGTCGTTTGTCGCGTCGACCAAGAGCGTCGGCTGCATGAAGGCTCCCTTTTCGAAGCCCGGAATCTTGGCGGGCTCGCCGCCCACGGCAACCTTGGCGCCTTCCTTCTTGGCTTCCTCAACCCAGCCCATGATCTTGTCGAGCTGCTTCCGGTTGATCTGCGAACCCATCTGCGTTTCCATCTTCATCGGATCGCCGACCTTGACGGCCTTGAATGCTTCGACAAGCTTGCCGACGAATTCGTCGTAGATCTCTTCCTGAACGAAAATGCGCGAACCTGCGCAGCAGACCTGACCCTGATTGAAGAGGATGCCGATCTGAGCGCCTTCGATTGCCTTGTCCATCTGGCAGTCGGCGAAGCAGATGTTTGCAGATTTGCCGCCGAGTTCAAGAGTGGCGGGGATCAAGCGCTTCGCAGCGGCTTCGGCAACGTTGTAGCCCACTTCTGTCGAGCCCGTGAAGGCGAGCTTGGCAAAGCCCGGATGGTCGAGCATGGCCTGTCCGGTCGTGCTGCCGCGGCCGGTAATGATGTTCACGACGCCCTTCGGAAGGATCTCCGTGAGGATTTCGCCCAAAATGAGGAGCGAAAGCGGCGTGGAGGAGGAGGACTTGATGACGATCGTGTTGCCGGCGGCAAGAGCAGGGGCGATTTTCCAAGCGCCCATGAGGAGCGGAAAGTTCCACGGAATCACCTGGCCGACGACGCCGATCGGTTCGCGAAGAATGATCGAAAGCGTGTTTTCGTCGATCATCGCGGCTTCGCCTTCATCGGCGCGAAGGCAGCCGGCGAAGTAGCGGAAGTGGTCGGACGATAGAGGCACGTCGACCAATGTCGTTTCGCGTATCGGCTTGCCGTTGTCGAGCGTTTCGACTTCGGCGAGTTCGGCGGCTCGTTCGTCTATCTTGTCGGCGACTTTCAGGAGAAGCTGCGCACGGTCGGCGGGCGAAGTTGCGGCCCAGCCCGGGAATGCGGCTTCGGCGGCCTTGACGGCGCGGTCGACGTCGGCGGAGGAAGCATCGGCTCAGTAG
>CAZUXQ010000194.1:907-3763 GCA_964624425.1 uncultured Sutterella sp. | reverse complement strand
TGCTGGTTGGAACCCGTGAGGCGGTTAAAGAGCGTCGTCTTGCCGCAGTTCTGGTTGCCGGCGAGAACCAGCGTGAGCTCGGTGCCCTCGGGAAGCGGATTTTCATCTTTCTTGGAGTGGTATTTGCCGCCTTCGCCATAGCCTGGGTGCGACACGAGCAGGTCGTCTTCGTCTTTGGGCGGTTGCGGCGTGCGCGGCAGTTCCTTTCTGACGTCTTCAATCAGAATTTCTTTGGCTTCGGCCGCACGTAGCGTGAGCTCATAGCTTTTGACGCGGATTTCGATGGGGTCGCCCATGGGGCGCGCTTGATCATCGTGACGGAGGCCTTGGGAATGAGTCCCATGTCAAGAAAATGCTGGCGCAACGCTCCATGCCCGCCTACGGAGGAGACGGTGGCGGTTTTGCCGATGGGTAGATCGTTGAGGGTAAGTGACATGAAAGTCGTGTTGTTGTTTTTGTCGAAAATGTGCAGGATGCAGGGCGTGCCGTGGTCCGCAACAATGTGCGGAAGGATTTGAAAGAGCCGTCCGCCGGGCGGCGATGATCCTTCCTGAATCCCTGCGTCTTCCTGCGCAAGGAGCGCTCTTGTGTCGTCAGGCAAAGCACAAAAACAACCCGTGCAAAAGGACAAAGCCCGTCAGTTCGCATCAGTGCAGACACATCGGCAGCCGCTGGCAGACAAACGGACAGAGACGAGCAAAAGCCGTGCCTGTGCCGCTTCGCCGGGGCCCTTCAGCAAAGCGCCCGTATTTTAGTCCGCCGTGAGGCTTCTGCTAAGGGCGATTGCATGAACTACAGAGCCGACGCACAAGCACTCCAGAAAATCTGCTGAATTTTGAGACGGCATTTGGAAATTTCAGCGGATTTTTCCTGCACTCCGGCGTGATGCCTGCGCATGCCGCGGAAAGGAGCTTCCATGCCTCGTCCTGCCAGCCCGAATCCCAAGCCGCGCGTCGGTCTCGCCCAAGCGAAGGCGGAAGAACGGCCGGAAGCGCGTCTGCAGGGCTGCCGGCATCTGCGGCCCGACGATCAGGAATTCCCGCGCCATCGCCACGGAACTCGTCGGAATAATTCCGCCCGAATTCGGCAGTCTCGAGCAGCGGCTCGCCAACGAGAAAGGCAATGAAGTCGAGGCGGCCGCCGGCGCGCTTGACCGTCCGGACGTCCGCGGCCGCGCCGCCGCAGCGGATGAGCTCAGCATGCAAACGAAATTCGCACGGAAGATTCCGGAGCGCGGCGAAGGCTATTGCCCGGCCGTCAAGAGCCGCCGAAGCCTTGAGGAAGTTCGGGCGGCATTCCCTTTCCGTCTGAGATTCGCTTCGTCGGAGTTTTGAGCTGCCTGAGCCGAACCGCACAGAAAAAAATGAGCGGGTCTGAGCGAAGGATGCATCGTGCAGGCCGTGGCGGAGAGCGCGGACAAGGCTTCCGGAACCGCCGCCCGCAATGAACGCCGCTTCATCTCTTCGCTGCATTTTGACGTACGCTGCATCGCTCGGCAGCTCCTGCGAGCCGTTCGAGGCCGCCGGGGCATTGAAAATTCACTTCGCCGGGCGACGGACTTCGTCTTCCTGACGAGCAGGATTCAGGCTTTGAAGGAGATGCAGGCAGGCAGAGAGGCTCCGTCCAGGCTGCTCCGATGCCGAAAGCGCTGTCGACGACCAGCATCTCTCAGCCTGTCGGAACGCTTCCCGACGCTTTTGTTCATGCGTCAGCCTCGGCGCCTGAAGGGAATCGACCTTCCGCTCGAAGCCGAGGACAAGTTCAGAAGCAGTCTGAGGCCGTTCGTGCGGGGATGGACCGGCTATTTAAGAACTCCTCAGTGAAGAAGCTTGCGGAACAGACGGAAGAACGGCTGAGGCGCCGCCGAATCTGTCGGAAACGGCGGAAGAGGACAGGAACGAAGCATGCCGCGCAGCAGAAGCTCAGCGCGGCAGAGGGGGAGGCATGGGAGCGGACAGGAACGCGCAAGGTGCGATGTCGCGTAGCGGGCTGCCGGATTCCTGCTGCGGTTCTGAAGAACGCCAAGCTCTGAATGTTGGGATGGACGTGCCAGGGGGATGTCTGTCGGTGAGGCGTCCCTCCATGGTTGTCGGCAACCGTCCGCTGCGGCTTCGCATGGCGGGTGGTGCGGAAGGGGTGGGGAATGACCCTTTACCCCTATCCGATTTCTCATGCCGAATGCGCCGAAACAAGCAGTGCGATGTGCTCGAGCTGCTTGATCCGGCAAAGCTGCCTGGAACTTTCAGCTGATCTGAATTAGGAATCAGCCCAGTCGGACTTCCAGGCGGTTCCTCCTATTTTCCATGCGCCGGAAGGAATCAGAGCTTTTTGGCCGCATTTCTGCCGGCGATTCTTCCGGTTACTGTCGCGTCGCTGAGGCCGCTGATGCCTCCCTGCCCGAGACCGAGGATGGCATCAAGCCTGCCGCCTGCGTCCCCTGCGGCATAGAGGCCGGGAATGGGCTTCAGCATTGTGTTGAGAACATGCGTTTCCGCGTCGATTTCGAGACCTGAATAGGTGTAAAGCAGACTCGGAGCCCCTGTAAAGGCACAGAAGGGAGGCGTGTCGAAGGCCTGCAGAAGCTTCGCTCTCCCAAAAACAGAATCCCTGCCGTCGGAGACGTCCTGATTGAACTGATTGATTGTTGCCGCAAGACCTTCGGCATCAATCTTCTCCCCTTCGGCAAGCTCCTGGACGGAGTTGTACTCGCGGACAAGTCCCGGAGAATTGAACAGCGCTCCGAACCAGTCGTTCTTTGCCTCTTCTTTGTTTTTGCCGTCAATGATCGTTGTGGCTTCTTTGATTCCCTTTTCGACCATCGTGCTTGTAATGTAGCGGCCGCCGCGAGTTTCGTCA
>CAZUXQ010000194.1:0-897 GCA_964624425.1 uncultured Sutterella sp. | reverse complement strand
GTCGGCCGTCTTTGCCTACCATGAGAAGCGGCAGGTTGGACGGCGCGAAGCCGTTGACGCGAACTCGCTTGCCGGTAGCTTCGACATTCGAGAAGGTTCCTCCAAGGTCATTGTGCGTTACAAGAAGCGGCGCCCCGAGTTCAGCTGCGGCCTTGAAGCCGTCTCCCGTAGCCAAGGGCGAACCCAGCACGGTGATTCCCTCGAGATAGGGGTGATAGTGCTTGAGCATTTCAGCATCAGCACCGAAGCCGCCGCAGGCAAGCACAACGCCGTTTTTTGCCTCAATCGCAACCTCTTTTCCGTCCGTTCCTTGAGCCAAAATGCCGCAGACGCGGCTGCCGATTGCTTCAGCCTCCGCGATAAGCCGCGTAAGCTTCGTCTGCATCAATACCTCAATGCCTGCTTTGACGACGGCTTCCTGCAGCATCTGCATGGCCGCAGAATTTCCCTTTGTTCCTTTCGGCGCAAAATAGTGAATGCGGCTCTTGTTGCCGTATCCGTATCCGGGCTTTTCCTCAAAGACAACGCCGTGCTTCTGCAGCCATTCCAGACCTTCCGTCTGATGGTCGAAGACGACCTTTGCAACGGCAGGATCTCTCTGCAGAACGCTGTTGAGCGCCAAGCCGCGCACGACTGCATCATTCCAGCAGTCCTCGGCGGAATCGTCGATGCCTGCAGCTTTCTGTATCTTTGTGCCGCAGGCGACGTAGCCGCCGCCGGAAATGAGTGCGTGTCCTCCCATGTAGCTGCCCTTTTCGAGGATTGCAACCTGCTTTGCGCCGTGCTCCTTCGCCGAGAGCGCAGCACTCATGCCGGCGATTCCTCCACCGACTACGACGACATCATAGGCCTTGTCCCATTTGCGGGATTTCTCCAAAACCGCCGCCTGGGCAGCTC
>CAZUXQ010000193.1:0-3781 GCA_964624425.1 uncultured Sutterella sp. | reverse complement strand
CCCCGAAATTGGACGCAGACGGCGCTCGGTCCGGGATCGGGTCGTCCCGTTTTTTTGAATTCTCCCCGGAAGTGCGCCGGCTGATCTGTACGGCCAATGCCGCTGAAAGCCTGAACCGCGGGCTGAGAAAGGCGGCGAAAGCGCGAGCCTCCTTTCCCGGCGGGACGGCTGACGGAAGCTTCTGCCGCTTGCGGCGAGGAACGCGCCGCAGAAATGGAAGCGGCCGTCTCCCTGCTGAAAGCCGGCTCTTGGAGAACCGGCAGTCCAGTTTGACGACCGCCTCATCCCCTTTGCTGATCAGCCATTTCCAACCGACTCGCCCGCAAAGGTTTTTTGTACTCTTGAAGATCCTTTCGACTCGTCTCATCGGCAAGCTTGAACCCAGTCAGACTTGCTTCTGAAAAATGACTGCCGACGTGCGTCAGCCCTGGAGAATGGATGCAAATATCTTGACTTCGGCGGAGTTTTTCCAACCTTCCTGCGGAGGCATCTTCATCAAGACGCTCCGCAAACCATCATATAAAGAAGCCGCCGGCGCATTGACGAAGCGAACGAGAGCTTCAGGAAGCGGCAAGCCGGAAAGCTTCCTCTTCTTGAGCGGACTTGACATCCTCTACGGCGATGCAGGCGCGTCCGGCCATGCGCTCGACGCGCTTGAGGCTCTTCTCGGAGTCGATGCCGGCACCGGCGACAAGCACGGCATGGGGCGGCACGAAGTCGCCGATCGCTGCAATGCGGGCGAGGTTTTCCTTTTGGTCTTCGTCGTCGATTGAACGGATGCTGATGACGGGGGCATTGAGGCGCACGGCATTGAGAATGCCGTCGACGCTGTCGGCTTCTGCGCCGGCTTCGAGGCCGAGGAGTGCGGCGGATTTAGAGAGCGATTCGAAGCCTGCGGCTGAGAGAAGCGACATTGAGAGAAGAACGGCATCGGCGCCTGAGGCGGCGATGCCGGCGAGCTGACGGTCGTCGAAGATGATGCCGCGCACGGCGATGGGGTTGGCGACGCCTTCTCGACGAAGCTGAGCAATGCGCTCGAGAGAGAAAAGGGAAAAATTGAAAAGAAGGGCCTCGGAAGCGGCGTCGCCGGAAGAGAGCATGCCTGCCGAAGAGAAGGTTGCGAGGGGGGCGGAAGGCATCGCGAGAATTCGGGGCGTTTTGCAGGAAAGCGTGCGATTCGTGCCGACGGGTTTGAGAAAACCGCGGAGCAGGGCTTCGAACGGGCGGCGCACCTTCATGTTGAGGCGGCTGCAGCGACTCATTCGGCCGGACTTGATTTCTTCGCCTCCGAGTCGAAGAGCGCGTCCGCAGGCGGCGCTCAGTTCGATGCGCCGCGTCTGCGCGGCAAGGCGCGATTTGTCGTCGGCAAGAGGAAGCGAAGAGGCGCTGAGGCGTTCGGCGTTGATGAGTTCGAGAAGCGCAGGATTTTGAAGGGCGTCTGTACGGACGACGAAATCGACGCGCGGCATGGCGAGCGGCTCATTGGCGGAGGCGGCGTCCGTCGAAGTCGAGGCAGCGGCGTTTGCTGCAGGCGGAAGCGCTCGAGCGATGAGCGCTTGGCGATAGGCGTCGGTTCGAGAATCAACACAAAGGCGGTCGTTTGTTCGGGAGATGTTGGCTGCAGTCATGATGTCGTCCTGAAGGAGTTCGGCTTTCGGACGTCTTGGACGTCCCTGTCGCATCGGCGAAAATCGAGTCGAAGCGCATAAATCGAAGGAAGCTGAAGCGGCTGAAGCTGAAGATCCGGCGGTATCGGCAGTCCAGACCTTCAGGACGGCACGAAGCCGGCGCATAAGCGCTGAATTCGCAAGTCCGGAAGTTGATGAAGAAGTTCTGCATGGTGATTTGAGTGATGAATGGAGGTCGACGAAAAAGCCCGCTGATCCTTCCGGACTAGCGGGCTTTCATGTCTTTGAGCTCTTTATTGGGTGCTGAGCTCTTTGCGGACTATCTTTCGGAACTCAACACGCACGCCAAAGAGGCGCCCGCTTTTTCGGCGAGTACCAAAAGCTAAAATAACCGGAAACGGTCAGGCTTCGAAGGCGCTTGACAAGCATGTTCATTCGAAAAGAGTCGTCGAATTCTCAGAGCCTAAGGGCGCAACGCCGTCAGGCTTTCAATAAGAATGCCTTGTTGCGGTCGGGGTGTCAATGGAGAAAGTGCCTAGAAGCCGAACAAAACAGGCGGAAAAGAGGGCGGAGAGCGCAGGAAGACGCACGCCGTCCGAAGGACGCTACAAATAGCGGCCTGTCCTGCTTTCGGCTGATGCCTTGATCAGAGTGATCGGGCCTGCGGCAACCACGCGTCCGCCCGCTTCGCCGCCTTCGGGGCCCATATCTATGATCCAGTCGGCATTGCGGATCACGTCGAGGTCGTGCTCAATGACAACAACGGTCGCGCCGTTTTCAATCAGCCGGTCGATCACCTTGAGAAGCGTCTCGACGTCGAGCGGATGAAGCCCGATGGTGGGTTCGTCGAAGACAAACACCGTGCTTTCCTGTGCGCGGGTCATTTCGCCCGCAAGCTTGAGGCGCTGCGCTTCGCCGCCCGAAAGAGCGGGCGTCGCTTCGCCGAGCGTGAGGTAGCCGAGACCAAGCGACGCGAGCGTTTCCAAGCGTCGGCAGACGGTTGTGAGTCCTGCGCAGGCGTCGATCGTCCGTGAAACGTCCATTGCCATCAGCTGCGGCATCGAATAGCGCTCGCCGCGTTCGTTTTCAAAGAGAACTTTGTGCGCTTGCGGGCAGTAGCGGCTTCCTCTGCAGTCCGGGCAGTCGATGTCGACGTCAGGCAGAAACTGAACGTCCAGACTCACTTCTCCCGTTCCGTCACAGGTCGGGCAGCGCAGCTTGCCGGTGTTGTAGGAAAAGTCGCCCGCCTTCAAGCCGAGCGCCTTGGCGTCGGCTGTTTTGGCAAACACTTTGCGCAATTCGTCGTGCACGTTCGCGTAGGTGGCGACGGTCGAGCGCACGTTGATGCCTACGGGCGACGCGTCGATGAGCTTCACGATGCTGATGCCGGGCGCGTCGATTTTGCGCACGTGCTTCGGCAGCGCTTCGCTTTGCGCCGAAGCGGCGAGTGCAGGAACGAGACTCTCGAGAACGAGCGTCGTTTTGCCGGAGCCCGAAACTCCGGTCACGACCGTCAGACGTCCTTTCGGGATCTTGACGCAAAGGGGCTTCACGGTATGGATCGCATCCGTTTGCAGTTCGATCGCGCCGAAGTCGAAGACGTTTTCTTGGGCCGCAGGCGTGCGGACCGACACGGTTCGACCGGCGAGGAAGGGACCGATGCGGGAGGCTGCATCACAGGAAAGCGCTTCGACCGAGCCTTCGGCAATCAGGCGGCCGCCTGCAGCGCCTGCGCCCGGTCCCATTTCGATCAAATGATCGGCCGCAGAAAGGATTTGAGCGTCATGATCGACAAAAACTACGGAGTTGCCATCCGCGACCAGGTCTTTCATGACGCCGAGCAGGCCTTCGATATTGGCTGGATGGAGCCCGATCGACGGTTCGTCGAGCACGTAAAGAACACCGGTCGTGCGGTTGCGGACGGCGCGGGCGAGCTGCATCCGCTGCCGTTCGCCCGTCGACAGCGTCGAAGAGGATCTGTCGAGCGAGAGATAGCTGAGACCGAGGTCGGCAAGCCGCTTGGCATTTTCCAAGAACGCGCCGCAGATGCTTTGCGCCATAGGCCGCATGTCGGGCGGCATCGCCGCCGGAACCGATTTGACCCAACGCACAAGATCGACCAAGGACATCGCGCAGGCTTGCGCCAGATTGAC
>CAZUXQ010000192.1:0-3792 GCA_964624425.1 uncultured Sutterella sp. | reverse complement strand
CTTCATCTGCGGCGGCGCCTTCGACGGGATGGAGCGCATCGTGCGCCACCGCACCGAAAAGAGCGAAATCGGCTTCAACGGCACGGTCGTCGGCAAAAGCGGCGCCGACCTCTCGAAGCTCTTCGGCCAGATCGAGCCCTCAGATCTCGTGAAGTACGGCCTAATTCCGGAGCTCGTCGGCCGTCTCCCGGTGATCGCCGTCCTTGAAGAACTCGACGAAGCCGCTCTCATCGACATCCTCACGAAGCCCAAGAACGCAATTGTTCTCCAGTACCAGGCGCTCTTCGGCATGGAAGAGGTCGAGCTCGAGTTCGCCCAGGATGCGCTCGAAGCGGTCGCCAAGCGCGCCATCGCCCGCAAGACGGGCGCCCGCGGCCTGCGCTCCATCATGGAGGACGTGCTTCTCGACACGATGTTCGAGATTCCGACCGAAAAGAACGTCGCCAAAGTGATCGTCACGAAGGCGGCGGTCGAAAAGACGGGACCCTTGGAAATCATCTGCAGGGAGGGCTGCGCGGGGTCGAACGAAAAGAGCGAAGCGGCTTGAGGCGCCCGAGAGCGTCAAGTCGGCAAGAACAAGAGTAGCGGCCGGCGGGTCCGAATCGCCTGCTTCTTGGGAGAAGGGCGATTGAAAACGCCGGTTTCGTCCCCATATAGCTACTACCGACGGAAATTTTTGTGGAATTTTTGTTTTGAACAACGAATCTTCAATGCCTCAGGGCAACGCGCAGGAATTGACGGGACCCTATCCAGTCGTGCCGCTTCGCGACATGGCTGTCGGTCCTGCGGCGCTCACGACGATCTTCATGTCCCGCCGTCTCTCGACGGAGGCCGCAGAGGCGTCCCTGCGCATGAACGGCGGGCGCATCATTATGGTGACGCAGCGCGACAAGATGATCGACGATCCTCGTCCGGAAGACTTCTGGGAAGTCGGCGTTCTGGGCGAGATCGACCAGCTTCTGCGTCTGCCGGACGGCACCGTGAAGGCGCTCGTTCGCGGTCAGAAGCGCTGCCGCCCTGTGAAGTACGACCGTTCGTCGGGCTTTTACAAGGCGTTTGGCGAACTCATCGTCGCCGATTCGATGCCGCGCAGCGAGCTTGAGGGCTACCGCCGCACGCTCGCCAAGGCGCTCGAAAACTATGCGGCCAACGTGAAGAAGATGTCTTCGGATCATCTGAAACCCTTTTATGCGGAAAAGGATGTCGAGCGTGCGGTCGACATCGCGGCAACCTTCGTTCCGCTTTCGACCGAAGCGCGCCTCAAGTTCGTCTCGTCGACGAGCATGGAAGAACGCATCAGTCTCCTCATCGAGGCGGTCGAGCGCGAACTCCAGAGCGGTCAGATCGAAAAGCGCATTCAGATGCGCGTCAAGGGCCAGATGGAGAAGAATCAGCGCGAGTACTACCTCAACGAGCAGATGAAGGCCATCCGCAAGGAATTGGGCCTTGATGCCGATGCGCCCGGCGAAGACGACGACATCGCGCAGCTCGAAAAGAAGGTGAAGGATGCGAAGATGCCGAAGGAGGCCGAAGAGGCCGCCCTCACGGAAATCAAGCGCCTTCGCACGATGCCGCCTTCTTCTTCGGAGGCCTCGGTCGTGCGCAGCTACGTCGATACGCTCCTCGACATTCCCTGGACGAAGAAGAGCCGAGTGAACCACAACATCGCGCGAGCTCGCAAAGTGCTCGACGAAGACCATTGGGGGCTCGAGAAGGTGAAGGAGCGCATTCTCGAATACCTCGCCGTGCAGAAGCGCGTCGGCAAGGTAAAGTCTCCGATTCTCTGCCTTGTGGGCGGCCCGGGCGTCGGCAAGACGTCGCTCGGCCGTTCGATCGCGCGCGCGACGAACCGCGAGTACGTCCGCATGGCTTTGGGCGGCGTCTCGGACGAAGCGGAAATTCGCGGCCACCGCCGCACGTACGTGGGCGCCATGCCCGGTCAGGTGATCAAGCATCTGACGAAGGCCGGCGTTCGCAATCCGCTCTTTCTCTTGGACGAAATCGACAAAATCGGCATCACGCACCGCGGCGATCCGGCCGCTGCGCTCCTTGAAGTGCTCGATCCGGAACAGAACAACGCGTTCGAAGATCACTACGTCGAACTGCCGTACGACCTGTCGGACGTGCTCTTTGTCGCAACCTCGAACAGCTACAACATTCCGCCGGCGCTGCTCGACCGTCTGGAAGTCATTTCGCTTTCGGGCTACACCGAAGAGGAAAAGACGCACATTGCAATGCGCCATCTGGTGCCGAAGCAGATGCGAGCCAACGGCGTGAAGGAAAAGGAAGCGCAGATCACGGAAGAGGCCGTGCGCGAAATCATCCGCTACTACACGCGGGAAGCGGGCGTGCGCGCGCTCGAGCGTTCGATCGGCAAGATTCTTCGCAAGATCGTCCTCACTGAGCTCGAAGCGCTCGAAGACAAGAAGGGCGGCGGGAAGGTCGAGCTTCCGATCATCGTCACGGCCGAAAAGGTTGAAAAGTATCTCGGCGTTCGCCGCTATTCGATCACGGTCGCGCAGCGCGAACCGCAGGTTGGCATCGTCAACGGCCTCTCTTGGTCGGAAGTGGGCGGCGACATTCTCATGATCGAAGCCGTTGCGTTCCCGGGAAAGGGTCAGGTGCTTCGAACCGGCATGCTGGGCGACGTAATGAAGGAAAGCGTGGAAGCCGCGCGCTCCGTCGTGCGCGCCCGTGCGGCGAGCCTCGGCCTGAAGAGCGACGTATTCGCCGCGACCGACTGGCACATCCACTTTCCGGAGGGAGCCATCCCGAAGGACGGTCCGTCCGCAGGCGCCGCCATCGTGACGGCCATGGTGTCGACGCTCACGCGGATTCCGGTGCGCTCCGACATTGCCATGACGGGTGAAATCACCCTTCGCGGCGAGGTGCTTCCGATCGGCGGCCTCAAGGAAAAGCTCCTCGCAGCGCTGCGCGGCAACGTGAAGACCGTGCTCATTCCCGAGGAAAACATGAAGGACTTGGTCGAAATCGGCGAAGAAGCCTTGAAGGGTCTCGACATCGTGCCTGTGAAGCGCATCGAGCAAGTGCTCGAACGCGCCTTGGTTGAAATGCCGAAGCCCGTTGATGCGGCTGTCGAGGCCGATAAGCCGAAGGATGCGAAGCCCGCCGCAGCCATGCTGGAAGCAATCGAAGTGCCGCCGCCGGCGACTCGGCCTGCGGTGCCGACGACGCCGTCGGTTGCGATCTGACCGCCTGAAAGCGAAGAATGCCCGGCAAAGCGACGTGTTGCCGGGCATTCATTTTTGCAGGCGCCGCTTCTCAATCCGTCCGGCGGCGCCGAAAACTGAGGCTGAGCGCCCAAGCGCATTTCGAAGGCGAAGCTGGAAAGCGCAAAACCCTGCAGCTGAAAGACTTGCAGGGTTTCGGAATATGATTCGTGGTGGGTGTTGAGAGACTCGAACTCCCGACCATCGCCGTGTAAAGGCGGTGCTCTACCAACTGAGCTAAACACCCGCTGCCGATGAGGACAGAGGTTGACCGCCCTGCAACGAAAAAACTATTTTACCATATCCTTAAGGTTTTTGCCAGCCTTGAACTTAGGCTGACGGGAGGCCGGAATCTTCATCGGCTTGCCGGTTTGGGGATGACGGCCCTGACGTTCGGCTCGGTCGGCAACGGAGAACGTGCCGAAGCCGAGAAGAACGACTTCTTCGCCGTTCCTGAGCGCCTGACCGATACTGTCCATGAAAGCCTCGGCGGCGAGACCGGCCTTCGCTTTGCTGATGCCGGCTTTGTCAGCAATGGCTTCGATAAGCTGGCTTTTGTTCA
>CAZUXQ010000191.1:0-3799 GCA_964624425.1 uncultured Sutterella sp. | reverse complement strand
AGCGGGCGTAACGAGCGCTGCGCCCTCGGGGAGCTGTTCGCGGCAGGCAATCGCGGTCTTGAGATCCGCTACTGCAGCCACCTTCGAGAGCCAGCCGCGAAGCGCGTCGCGCGCCGCCCTTTCGTCGGTTTCAATGTAGGAGAGAAGCCCCGGGAGCTTCGTGCCGTCTGCGAGAACGATTTCCAAGCCGTTCGCCTCGTCCGCCTTCTCCTCGCGCCGAGACCGGGGAAGCGTGACGCCTTCTGCGGGCGCCGCGAAGGCAAGCCTCGCGGGCGGACGCTTGCTCTCAAGCGATGCAGCCGTTCTTAGATCGCGCAGAAGGAAGGCGCGCGTTCTGTATTCGAGCACGGCTTCAAGCGCCACAACCCAGTCGGGCGACACCGCAATGGATTCGGAAAGTTCCGGCATGCCGGCAAAGCCCGTCTCCTCGAGCCAATCGGCGAGCGCTTCATGCGCGGCAACCTGCGCTTCAACGCCTTCGAGCGCTTCGAGCTTGCCGCGGTTGGCTTTGAGCTCGGAGAGAATCGAAAAGTAGCCCTCATTCGCTCTCTGCGCACGCTCCCGGGCTTCCTCAAGCGCTGCAGACGCTTCTTCGGCCTCAATCTGCGCTTCTCTGCTTTCGGATTGCGCTTCTTCGAAAAGCACCCGCAGTTCTTCGAGTCTTGAAGGATCCGGACGCTCGCCGAGCGCTTCATCGCCTTCGAAGGACTTCGCGCGGCGCTCGAGTTCTTCAAGCCGGCCGCGCTCTTTGGCGAGATCGGCCTCTTCGCGAGCAAGCGCCCCGCGGGCCTCTTTGAGAACGCCGGCAGCCTTGTCGGCTTCGGCTTTGGCCTGCGCTTCATCTGCTTCTGCGGCAGCCGTATTTTCTTCGCGCGCAAGCGCCTCTTCGTCAAGAACCGCAAGCGCTTCGCCGCATTTTTCGGCAGCGGCGGCAAGATCTTCGCGTTCGGCCTGCGCCTTATCGAGCTGAGAACGCTTCACGTCGAGCGCTTCGAGAGCGCGCTTCAACTGCGCTTCGGCGCTGCGGCGCTTTTCCGCAATGCGCGCCATTTCGCCCTCGTGGCGCGCGAGTGCTTTCTCGGCCTCGCGGCAGGCCTGATCGACATTGGCGCGTTCGGCATCGGCGGCCATGAGCGCGGCGCCGAACTCTTCCTGCTGCGCCTGCGCTTCCTCGTAGGCCGCCTTCTTTTCGGCAAGTTCGTTCTGCGCGCGTTCGATTTCAGCGCGCGCTTCGTCATGCTCGCGCTTCGCTTCCTCATACTGCAGAAAGTACCATAGCGACTCGGACTCTTCCTTCTTTTCGGCAAGCGTCTTCCAAGTCTTGGCCGTTTCGGCTTCCGCTCGCAAGCGCTCGATTTCGTCGGCCTTGACGGCCTGCAGATCGCTCGCGCGGTCGAGATTCTCCGCCGTGCGGCGCAGATGATTTTCCGTCTCGCGGCGACGCTCCTTGTAGAGCGACACGCCTGCGGCTTCTTCGAGATAGACGCGCAGTTCCTCGGGCTTCGCCTTGATGAAGCTCTCGATCATCCCCTGCGAAATGATGGCGTAGCTTCGCGCGCCCAAACCGGTGCCGAGAAAGATTTCCTGCACGTCTCGGCGGCGCACCTGCTGTCCGTTGATGAAGTAGTTCGAAAGT
Organism: uncultured Sutterella sp.; assembly: GCA_964624425.1. Classification (GTDB taxonomy): domain Bacteria; phylum Pseudomonadota; class Gammaproteobacteria; order Burkholderiales; family Burkholderiaceae_F; genus Sutterella. Next base: position 2,163 of record CAZUXQ010000191.1, on the reverse strand, counting down.
CCGTCCCGGGTGACAATCCGGCGAATCGAGAGTTCGGCATACTGCCCCCAAAGACCCTTGACAGTGCCGTCCTTGTTGTCGAGAACGAGCTCCACGCTCGCTCTGCCCATCTGCGAGCGCGCGGTCGAGCCCGCGAAGATGAGTTCGCTCATCGAGCTCGAGCCGCGAAGTTCGCTCACGCGCCCCGTACCCAACACCCAGCGAACGGCATCGATGATGTTCGACTTGCCGCAGCCGTTCGGACCCACGATCCCGACGAAAGAATGGCGAAGCTCAATGAGCGCCGGATCTGCAAAGCTTTTGAATCCGGCAAGCTTGATCTGGCGAAGACGCAAGATGGTGCGAGGAAAAAAGCAGGTTGGGAGAACACGAAGCCGGACGAAGCTTCGCCGCGCTTATGAAGGATATTGCGGCAGAGCCACTTGTTTTGTCTATGCTTCGCCCGCAAAAAAAGATGCGTCGAAGTTTAACCGAATCGGCGTGACGCCCCGCGTTTTGAAGCGCTTCGCCGACGAGCTCCCAGCGCTGCTCCTTGATCTCAAATGATGGGATTGGGATGCGGAGGTCATCGCAGAATTTCCGTCTGTTCTCGCCTCGAGCGGCATTGAATCGGTCCGCCGAACCGTCAAGACCGGAAACTTGGGACGGGTCGAAGCTCGAGGAACCGGGAAGCTTCACGCCTTCGGCGTCCTTTATATAATGCTGCTCGCTTCAACTGATGCTGCGCAACTGAAGGATGCCCGCATGTACGAGACTGCTCCCCTTTTGGATGATCCGATTCACAATCTGAACACCATCCGCGACCTGCACCGCTGGGCCATTACGGAAATGGAAACGGCCGGCCTTTTTTACGGCCACGGTTCCGCCAACGCGCTCGAAGAATCGAGCTTTCTCATCTGCCGTGCGCTCAAGCTTCCTTTCGAAGCATTCGAAACCTTCTACGACGCCGCACTCACGCACAACGAGCTCTCGCGCCTCGTCCACATGATCGACCGCCGCATTCACGAAAAGACGCCGACGGCGTATCTTCTCAAAGAAGCCTGGCTCACGGGCCGCTGCTTCTACATCGACGAGCGCGCGCTTATTCCGCGCTCCTACATCGCCGAACTGCTCGAAGAGGGTCTCGCGCCCTGGATTGAAGATCCGCGCGACGTGCATTCGGTACTCGATCTCTGCACGGGCTCCGGGTGCCTTGCGATCCTCGCTCAGGGCGTCTTTGAAAACGCGCATGTGACGGGCTCGGACATTTCCGCCGACGCGCTCGAGGTCGCCAAGATCAACCGCCGCGACTACAGGCTCGAAGGCTGCGATCAGGCGCTCGAACTCGTTCGGAGCGATCTTTTCGAAAAACTTGAAGGCCGCCGCTTCGACCTGATCATTTCGAATCCGCCTTACGTCACGACGGCCTCGATGAAGCGGCTGCCGGCGGAATACCGCCACGAGCCCGCGCTCGCCCTGTACGCCGGCGACAACGGCATGGACGTCGTGAAGCGCATTGTGCGCGAAGCAAAGGACCACCTCACCGAAAACGGCATCATCGTCGTCGAAGTAGGAGACGGACTTGAAGCCGTCGAAGCGCTTTATCCGAAGCTGCCGCTCACGTGGCTTTCGGTTTCGGGCGGCGACGATCAGGTCTTCATGGCGCGCCGCGAAGACCTCGAAACCTATTTCGGCTGATCATCCGCAGCCGAACTGCGAACATTTCGTCATGCTGAGACTGCAGAACCTCGCGCTCATGCGGGGCACGCGGCTTCTTTACAAGAACGTGGCCCTCATTGCGCCGCCCGGCGAACGCATCGGACTCGTGGGTCCGAACGGCTGCGGCAAGTCGTCTCTTTTCGCGGCCATTCTGGGCGAGCTCGCGCCCGAAGACGGCGAACTCGAAACGCCGCCTCCGACGCGCATTTCGCATGTCGCCCAAAGCTTCGCCGCCGACAACACTTCCTGTCTCAGCTACGTGCTCTCCGGCCACGCGCCGCTGACGGAAGCGCGCGCTCGGCTCAAAGCCGCCGAAGAAGCAGGCGACGACATGCTGCTCGCGGCCGCGCACGCGCAACTCGCGGAAGTGAACGAAGGCGCCGTCTCAGCTCAGGCAAGAACGATCCTCGCAGGCCACGGCTTTTCGCAAGCCGACGCCGGCCGCCTCGTCTGCGACTTCTCGGG
>CAZUXQ010000190.1:3183-3810 GCA_964624425.1 uncultured Sutterella sp. | reverse complement strand
GAAGTCGTGCTCTTCCAGAAAATGCCTGAAGTTCAGGACCGCCGCTTCATCCGGCGTGCGGCCGATGCGGCTGAGGCCGACGAATTTCCCTGCGGCGTGATTCTCCAGCAGGAAATCTTCCATTTGCGGATCGCTCATGCCGCAGACGACCTGAAGCAACGCAGCATGAACTCCAGTTCATGCGGCCGACGGCCGGAAACGCAACGGCAGGGCCGAACAGGCTCGATCAGCGTCGCCCAGGGCGCAGGCGCTTCGAGACGCTCAGCCGCTCGTTCCGCACGAGTCCTGCGCGCTTTGCGTCGAAGATCCATTCAAAATCGGCCGGCGGCAGCTGCTTCATGATGAGAACCTGCCGGCTTTAACTTAGTTTGATTCTGCCATATTTATATTATTAATAGCAAACACCTATCACTGCAAGCAATTGGACGGTTCTGTGCTATTCGTTCAGAGGATCCCAAGGAAATTCCTGATTAGACCAAAGACAGGCAATGCTTCCGGACGGGCTTTGCTCTTTTTCTGTGCTTCATTTGCAGTCCGCCTTCGGGCGGCTTTTCCCAAATTCCGAAAAACTATCCCCAATCATGCCTTTTTCGGCAGTCTCTTGATTTGACGGCATGATCGAGGAGG
>CAZUXQ010000190.1:0-3173 GCA_964624425.1 uncultured Sutterella sp. | reverse complement strand
GCCAAAACGGCGCGAAAATGGCGGCCGCGCCTTCAGCTTCTTCAAGCCGAAGGTCGAGAACAGCCTCGGCGCCGTCGGCGCGGCTGCTCGACTTTGGGAATGACTGCGCCCGAAGCCGCCGCAGAGTCGGTTCCGGGCCGGACGCCGGTTCCATGCTGCTCCCTTGGAAGGCTCTGCATGATCTGTCCGCCGAATCTCTCGAAACGCCGCGAATGCTTCGGAACAATGCGGGGCAGAAAGCGCCCCGCCGATTCGAAGGATGCCGGATGCGGACTCTGCCGCTGTCGGCCGCCGGAGCTTGTCTTGGATTTCTCTCAGAGGCTTCAGCCTCTTCCTTCATGGATGAAGCTGTCCGCCATCCTGCGTCTCGGGGCAGGACAAAGCGATCTTCTTCGCCGCTGGTTCGGAAGGCGGCTCCTGCAGCATCTTGTCTTCGCTTGCGGCGAGAAGCTCAGGAGGGGCGTGCATCCGGACCCTCTCGGAATGAACTTGACGCAGTCATTGCGGACGGCCCTGCCTGTGCTGAGGATCAATCGCGGCAAAAGCGGTTCTTGATGCGAATGTTCTGACTTCAGCGCTCATTTCTCCACGCAATCCGCCGGATCTGATCCTCCAGCCGCGGCTTGCCGGAGATTCGAGCTTTCCTCCTCAGAGGATCGGCTCGAAGAAATTCGGCAAGTCTTGCTCTGCGCTCGTCTGCAGCCGTTTCTGCAATCGCGCCGGGCAGGACTGATCGTCGCATTGAATGCGCCGGCTTGGCGGCGATTGTCAAAGCATGCGCAGGCATCGCAAGCGTCATCCGCAAAAAGCAGGAAAAATCCGCAGAAGCTTCAAAAAGCCGGCTCGACATGCAGCGGATTTTTTCAGAGATTCTTTGTGCACGCATCAGTCCTGTGAAAGAGCTCTGCCGCAGCGCAAGGCGGCAGAGCGCGAATCAACGGGGAAGACGCCGCGTCAGCGCTGCGGCGGCAGGTATTTGAGCGGATCGACGGGCTTGCCTTTGTCTCGCACTTCAAAGCGGAGCATCGGCTGCTCGGCGTCCGTGCTGCCGAGTTCGGCGATTTTTTGTCCGGCCTTTACCTGATCGTTCGCCTTGACGACGACTTTCGAATTGTGGCCGTAGGCCGTGACGACGGTAGGCGAATGCTTCACGATCACAAGGTTGCCGTAGCCCTTGACGCTGTCGCTCACGTAGAGCACCTGGCCGGCAGCGGCGGCAACGACGACGCTGCCTTCCGTTCCGCCGATGTCGAGGCCTTTGCCGTTCTTGGCATAGTCGGACAGAATCGGCCCCTTCACGGGCCAGATCATCTGCGCGCCCGGAATGATGGCGGGCGCTGCTTTTTCGGGCGCTTCCGCTGCGGCCGGCTTTGTTCCCTGTTTCGGCGCATTTGCGGCGATCGGCGCAGCAGCCGGTTCGGACTGAGCCGCCTTTGCGGCGGCGTCTTCGACAGGCGCCGCTTCCGTCACCCGACTCACGCGCACGCCTGTCGGAATCGATGCGGCGCGCGGTTCCGTCACGCTTTCGGGCAGACGCAGCACTTGGCCGAGGCGAAGCTGCGTCGGGTCGGTGATGGCGTTGAGCGCCATCAGCTGGCGGGAATCGAGCCCATAGCGAACGGAAATGTTGTAGACCGTGTCTCCCGGAGCGATCGTATGGCGGCGGCCGGAATCCTTTGCCGTTCCGGGCGATGGGAGGCTGCCTGCCGCTGTGCGGTTCGTCTGCGCCTGCCGCGAATAGTTCGAGCGGTCGACAATTTGTACGGAACCCGGCTCGAGAGACGAGCACCCGGAGAGCGCCGCGGCGAAGGCGGCGGCCGCAAGAAGCGGCTGAAGAATCGTCAGGCTTCGACGCATTTCATGCACCTGCTGAAAAAGTTTCTTCCTGTTTTTGTTCGGCGAATCAGGATTTCAGGCTGCCGCCCACCCACTGTTCCGCCTCGCTCACCTGACGGTGATGCGTGAGATCCACCTGAAGCGGCGTCACCGAAACGAAGCCGTGCGACGCGGCCCAGAAGTCCGTGCCTTCGGCTGCATCGGCAGGCTTGCCTGCCGCGCCGAGCCAATAGACGGGAAATCCGCGCGGGCTCATTTCGGCGATGACGGGTTCGGCGCTGCGGCGTCGGCCCAGACGGGTCGAACGCACGCCGGCGAGCGCTTCGAAGGGCATGTTGGGAATGTTCACGTTGAGAAGGACGGCTTCTTCGGTCGAGCGGCGCTCAAGATAGCGTTCGACCACCGTCTGCGCGACAAGCGCAGCCGACTCAAGTTCGCTCCATCCTTTGTCGGTCTGCGAGAAGGCGATGGCCGGCAGGCCGAACAAGTAGCCTTCGATGGCGGCGGCGACCGTTCCCGAATACATCGTGTCGTCGCCCATGTTGGCGCCGCAGTTGATGCCTGAAACGACGAGATCGGGCTTTTCTTCGAGAAGCCCCGTGAGCGCTACGTGCACGCAGTCCGACGGCGTGCCGGAAAGCACGTAGAGATCCGCACCCGGCATGTGCTCGACCGTAAGCGGGCGATTGAGCGTGAGCGAATTCGATGCGCCCGAATGGTTGTGGTCGGGCGCGACGATCGTTGCTCGGCCGAAGCGGCGCATGGCGCGCGCAAGCGCTTCAATGCCCGGAGCGCGGCAGCCGTCGTCGTTGGTAATGAGAATATGCATGGCTGATGTCGTTGGTGCGCGGCGTCCAAGGCTTGGCTGACGCGCAGTGGCAAGGCAGTTAATTCTAGCGCAGGAGGCGGAAGCGGCTTGCGGCTTGGAAAAGCTGATTTGATGCAAAATGGGCGCAAAAAGGCCGATGCCCCGAAGGACATCGGCTTGATGAAGCCGAGAATCTCGATGCCGGCTTGTCAGCCGGGATGCAAAATAATTGGCGCTTTGCTGCAATTTGCCTCATAAAGGGCGGCAGATGCCCGACGCCGCAGTCCAGAGAAACGACGAAGAGCCGCTCGAAATCGGGCTCGTCTCCGTTGCCGGTGAAGGCGTTGATGATCCCTGGATGTCTGTCTGCGCAGGCTTTGACGTTTGCCCAAAAGATCTTGAATGCATCAGTCATGGCTTCTCCTTGGATGCAGGCCTTCGCTCCCAAGGCGCCCGTGGGCTTCCCAACGATTGAAAGGCGCAAATTTTCGGAGACCCGCAAGCGCCTTGAGAGTGAAGGCCTTGCGAA
>CAZUXQ010000189.1:0-3842 GCA_964624425.1 uncultured Sutterella sp. | reverse complement strand
ATGCATCTTCATGCCGAAATGCCGCGCGCTTCCCTTCTTTCCGCCGGCCGCTTCAGGATCCCAGCGCCTGCGGGTTTTCATGGAAGCCGGCGTCTCGATGCTTGTGCGTGCTGAATGCGGACACGCATTCTTCGCTGAGCTTTCGGGCCGCCGCCTGCTGAACGACGCGGTCTCCGCCGTCTTGGTTCAGCACGGCTTCCGGCGCAGCCGTCCGCCGCCGAGTGCCTGCCTCATGAGGTTGATCAAGGGGCTGCCTCCGGCTTCCTTCAGCCTGCCCTCATGGCGCACGCCCTGCTCTCGGCTGCGAGGCTGCCGGCCCCTATCGGGACTTTCGCCCGCTGGATCATGTTCATGCCGGGCACGTCGAAAAGCGGCCTGAATCTCTCGCGATTTCGGCCGCTTTTCGTCATCGGAAGACGACGCACTCTCTTCGGCTCCTCAATTCTTTAATTTATAGCCCTTCACGAAAAGGAGCGTTGCAATCGAAAGGAGCGCAAAGCAGACGCCTGCCGCCGCGCAGAGCGACGCGGCGGGCGAAAAGTCGCTTCGTCCGAAAAAGCCGTAGCGAAAGCCGTCAATGAGATAAAAAAACGGATTGAAGCACGAAAGCTTCGCCCAGAAGGGCGGCAGCTGGTGCACCGAATAAAAGACGCCCGAGAGGAACGTGAGCGGCAGAATCACGAAATTTTGGAATGCGCCCATTTGTTCGAATTTCTCCGCCCAGAGTCCGCAGATGACGCCGAGGGCGGCCATGATGCCCGAGCCGAGCAAGGCGAAGACGAGAATCCAAAGCGGGAACTGCATGGGCGGCACGCTCCAGAAGAACGTTGCGAGAAGAACGTCCGTCCCGACGACGAGCCCTCTCACGACCGATGCTCCGATGTAGGCGCCTGCGAGCTGCCAGCCGTTGAAGGGCGGCAGCAGCACGAAAACCATGCTGCCCATGATCTTAGACTGCAGAATAGACGAGGCTGAATTCGCGAAGCTGTTCTGAAGCAGCGTCATCATCACGAGACCGGGAATCAGAAAGTCGATGTAGCCGACTTCCCCGCCGAAAACGGTCATCTTGTCCGTGAGCACCTTGCCGAAGACGAAAAGATAGAGAATCGAAGTCAGAATGGGCGCGAAAATCGCATGGAGCGCCATCTTGCGAAAACGCAGGATTTCCTTCTCGAAAAGCGAAAAAAAGGCGGCCGTGCCGTTGTAGGCGACGGGCCGAGGTCTCTGCCGGTCCGTCATGCTTCTTCTCCTTCTTCGGTTTCTCTCGACCTATCCGTTAGGCGCAGGAAAACCTCTTCCAAATTGGCCTGACCGATGTCGGCCACTTCAACTTTTGCTCCGGCCTCCTCGAGGATCGTCAGGATGCGCGCAAGTTCAGCAGAGTCTGCAAAAGCCGCGCACCAGAGGTCGTCTTCGATATGCTCAAAAGCGAAAGGCGCATCCGTCGGGAGGCTTCCAGAGAGGAGCCGGAAGCGAAGACGGTTCCCCGAAAAGCGCGACAGAAGCGCGCGCGTTTCGTCGAGCGCGGCAACGCGGCCGTGATTGAGCATCGCCAAGCGGCTGCAGAGGATCTGCGCTTCTTCGAGATAGTGCGTCGTGAGAATGATCGTGTGGCCTTTGCCGTGAAGCTCGCGCATGAAGTCCCAGATGCGGCGGCGGAGATCCACGTCGACGCCGGCCGTGGGTTCGTCCAAAACGATGACGGGCGGCCGATGCACAAGCGCCTGCGCGATGAGAACTCGGCGCTTCATGCCGCCCGAGAGACGCGAGACGCGTTCGTTCGCCTTAGCCTTCAGATCCAAACGCGCGAGGATTTCGTCGATCCAGTCGTCGTTGCGGCGCAGGCCGTAATAGCCGCTTTGCTGGCGCAGCGTTTCGCGAACCGTAAAGAACGGATCGACCGTGATTTCCTGCGGCACGATGCCGATCGCGGTCTTGCAGAAAACAGGATCTTCGCGAAGATTCCGCCCGAGAATGCAGATGCTGCCCGCATCGGGCTTTGTGAGATCGCCGAGCGCGGAGATGAGCGTGCTTTTCCCTGCGCCGTTCGGCCCAAGAAGCGCGAAGAATTCGCCTTCTGCGATCGAAATCGATACGTCGTCCAATGCATGAAGCGTTTTCGCGCCGCGCTTGTAAGTTTTCGAGAGATGCCGCACGCAAACGGCAGTCGTCATGATGCCGGCCCTTGAAGTCTTTCGGCGCGGAATGCCTCCCATTCGTCCTGATGCGCTTCGAGAAAGGCGCGCACGCAGTCCATCACTGCGACGCGCTCGGGCGTCACCAAGACTTTGTGCGCATTGGCGATCTTCTGCGCGGCTTCTTCCGGAATGCCGAGCACGATCGAGAAGTAGCGCCTGAGCGCGCTTCGCGTCGAATGCAGGCGCTCGCCCGCCTCAAGACCAAGCGGCGTCATCTGAATGGGACCGTACGGGAGATACGCAATGTAGCCCAAGTCTCGCAGAGAGCGAAGCGTCGCGGCTACGGTGGGACGAGCGACGCCCGCCGTCTTGGCGATGGCGCAGCCGCGAGCGGCGCCGCTCTCGAGCTGCTCGGCATAGATCATTTCAAGGTAGCTCGCCTGCGCCGCCGTCAGTGCGGGACGGGCGGATGACCGAGCTCGAACCTGAGCCTCAAGCGTTCCAGGGTATTTTTCTTTTTTTGTCTGCATGTTGTCGGAAAAAGATGCGGGGATTTCGAGATCCAACCATCCTGCAATGCGCAATTATACAAAGTTAGTTGACTCTTTGTTTGAGAACGAATATCATTCGCTTAGTTTTAGATTTCTATCTTTTTAGCGGCGGCGCTTTCCGACTTTCCGACGCTTCTGAGAAAGACGTCTCCCTGTTTGTACTAGAAGGATTTGGTTCTCGATGCAGGAAAGCACGGAAGACCTCCAACACATCCGCGGCAAAATGCCGATCCCGCACCGCGGCGCGGGCGCAGCGCACGGACGCATGCCCGCGGAAGGCATGAACGGACTTAGAGTCCTGATGGGCGAACCCGCCCGCGGCGCGCATGACGGACATTCTCCGGGTCATGGCGGACGTCCCGGCTTCGGTCATCAGGCCATGAGCTTTGAAGCCGGCGCGCATGCGATGAATGAAAAGCTGCGCGCGAAGACGGCCGAAGCGTACTTTGCCAATCCCGAAGATCCGCTTCACTCGGCCTTCCAAGCGAAGGCGGCGATTCATTCGGGCGCGCAGGACATGCCGCTCATGGGCGACGCAGCCCGAAACGCCTTCGCCGAACTGGTTGACGAGAAGCGTTCAGGCAAATGCCTCGCCTACATCCACGTTCCGTTTTGCGAAACGCGCTGCCTCTACTGCATGTTCTATCAGACGCCTTTTAAGACGGAACATTCCGCAACCTATGCAGATCGACTCATCCGCGAACTCGAGCTCTACCGACACACAGCGTCTCAGCAAAGCGGACTCGTTCATTCGGTCTATTTCGGCGGCGGCACGCCGACGGCGCTGGAGTCCGGCGACCTCAAGCGCATTCTCAAGGCGGCGCGCGAATGTCTGCCGCTCGCGAACGACTGCGAAATCACGATCGAAGGCCGCATCCACAACTTCACGGACGAAAAGATGGAAGCCGCGCTCGAAGGCGGCGCCAACCGCTTCTCGCTCGGCGTTCAGAGCTTCAGCTCCAAGGTTCGCCAGTCGATGATGCGCATCGACGGTCGCGACGAGGTGATCGCCCGACTCGAGAAGCTCGTCTCCTACGACGCCGCGGCCGTCGTGATCGACCTTATCTACGGCTTCCCCGGCCAGACGATGGATGTTTGGGAAGACGACCTCAAGACGGCGGCGAGCCTTCCGCTCGACGGCGTCGACTGCTAT
>CAZUXQ010000188.1:0-3849 GCA_964624425.1 uncultured Sutterella sp. | reverse complement strand
AGCACCGGCCGCCAGGCATATAGCCTGCAAAGTAAGCGTTGTCGCCTTCGATGCGCACAAGCACCCGGTCTCCTACGCGCGGGAAGCGGTAAAGCCCGCTTGCTTCGCCTCCCAGCGCAAGCGTGAGCGAAACGTCCAGGGTGGGGGCGGCGGTTTCCGGGGCATCGCCTGAATTTTCTTCGAGCGCAGCCGATTCGTTTCGCACCATGAAGACATAAGGGACGCGGGGCGAGGCGCGCGGACTCGGAGCAATTGTGCCGAGCGTGTCGCTGCTGGCGGCCGAGCCGGCGCCGTCGCAGACAACAGCTTCAAAAACTTCGGACGCCGGCCGGCGCACGGAGCCGGGCGCGGTGAAATAGCGGGTCGCCTCCTGACCGGGATCCATGCGCATCGCTTCAAAGGCAACTTCCAGCGAGTTTTCATGCAGATGCGCGGCTGCGGTTCTCGGAACCGGAAAGCGGTCGGGCCAAGCGGCCCGGGCGGTCAGCACGGTCCGCGTGATTCGCAGATTGAGAGATTCTTTATCGCCGGACGACCAAAAGCCCAGGAGTTTTACAAGACGGCCGGGCACAAAACTGATGTCGGTTGTGGTGCCCCGGCTTCCGCTTTGCGATCGCTTCAGTTCATCGAGCAGCAAACGCGAGCGGATGTCGAGGCGCGCTTGTACGGGATCGGTCTGCGCGTCTTCTCCGAGTGCTTCAGTCGATGAGGTGAGGAGCCAGGTGCGGGCTGCGCCCGAGCCGTCTGAAGCTTTTGACGTGACTGCGGACGTGCTTGAAAGATTAAGCGCCGCAGCTTTGACTGCATTCACGCCGATGGCGGCGCAGTCTTCAAAGCTTTCAACAATGCCGGCGGCATCCGTTTGGCCGGAGGCTCGAAAACTGGCCGTGAGAGCGTCATCAACAATTGCGGCCCCTTCGGCGGATGCCCGTTTGACTTCAGCCAGCGGCGGGAGGCTCTCGCCGTGAGAGAGGATCAAAGCCGAAGCCTGGGCCTCGAGCGGGTGAACTTCGGCCAACACCAGACCCGCATCGGCGAGCACTCGGTTCAGAAAGTCGAGATCGTTTTCGTTCTGATGCTCGATGTAGCGGCGCTTTGACTCAATGAGCGAGTCATCCAGACGCGAAGGATCCGCATCCGCTGAAAGTTCATGACGCGCCAGAATGCTCTGCACGACTTCGACGGGAGTGGCGGAAGGGTAGTCGCGCCGTGCACGGCTGTAGGCCAAAAGTCCGCGGCGCGAGACAACTTCCATTTCGATCTGGGTGGCATCCATGCTCTCGGCCGATGCGGCAAACACGGCGCCCCGGTGCCGCACGCAGCGAACCGTTCCGTAAAAAGAGCGGCGCAGCTCTGTCTGACCGGAATACCGTTCGCTGAGACGAATCTGCGCCTCATGGTCAAGGAGCGCGGCTGAGATTTCGGCCGGTGAATGAAGTCCCGCAATCAGCACCTCGAGCGTTGCAGCGCCGGCGTCATCGAAGCTCTCGCAAATCCTCAGCGAACGCACAACCCAGTCGAAGGATGCGCTGCGCACATTCAGTTCGATCGTGAAGTCCATGGTTCACCCGCAAGACTGGATCAGAAAAGAGTTAAACAATTTTTGTGACTGCCATGCTCACGCCGATGGCCGTGGCCACGGGAATGCCGGTGACGGGGTTGACGCCCGTGATCGGGCAGCCGATGGAGGCTACCGGCCGGCCGCCGATGAGATAGGTCGGGTGCAGAGTGCCGGCAATGGCGCCGGTGCAGACGGTGCCCGCAACGAGATCGCCCATGCAGGAAACGGGAAGCGCCATTTTGAGGTGCGTCGGCCATCCGGGACCGGAGACAATGTCGCCTGTGGCGGAGACCGAGGCGAGAGTGGCGGCAGGAGTAGGCATAGGGGAACTCCTTGGGAAAAAGCGCATCAAAAGGCGCAGATTGCATTCAGCTCAAGGCCGTGCTGATTGTTTACTATACAGTACTATGCTCCAACTCGGGCAAAGATCTGTCTGATGGGGGCGCGAAAGCAGAAAATAAATGGTTACATTTTTTCGTGCTGAATCATGTCATGGCTTCTGCAACAATGAAGCAAAAGAGCAGTGTTGCAGTCTCGAAATGATTCAACGACCGGACGCTTGAGCGTTCGGCGCGCCGAAGGCAAAGGAGCAGATGATGACGGTTGAGGAAATGCTTAAGCCTGTGTCGTCGTCATCGCGCGCGGGGGAAAATCTTGAATACGATCCCCTTTATCTTTCCTTGCCCGAGCTTGCCGCGGAAGTGCCGCCTCAGGCGATGGGCGAGGAGGTGGCGGGCGGCCGTGATCCCGATTGGCGCAAGCTCAAAGCCAATTCGCTGGAGGTCTGGAGCCGAACCCGGGATCTCCGCGTGGCCGTCTACTATACTGTGGCCTGCGCGGTTCTTGAGGGACTCCCGGGGCTGTGCCGGGGACTTGAACTGATCGACGGCCTCGTGCGCGAGTACTGGGATGACTGTCATCCTCAGCTCGATCCCGACGATGATTTTGATCCGACCGAGCGCATCAACATCCTGGCGATGCTCTCTCCTGCGGCGGGCGCCTACAGCGACCCTGTCATGTTTACCGCAAGGCTGCGTGCATTCCGTCTTGCGGAAGGTTCTTCTCTGACGCTTCGCGACGCGATGTCCGCGGGCGGTCTTCTTGAAATTCAGGGCAAAAGCGTTGATCCCGCGTTTTTTCATGCTGAAATGCTGGGCTTGCCCGTTGAGGCTGTGCGGGCCAATTACGCTTTGGTGCAAAAAGCGCAGAAGCTCGTCGAAGACATTGAAAGCACGATGAACGAGCGCATGCAGGGCAGGGGATACATTTCCCTTGAGACGCTTGCCAAGGAACTCAAGCATTTCGAGCGCGTTTATGCACAGTACGCGCATGCGCAGAACTCTGCTGAAGCTTCAGCGCAGGCTGAAGAGTCTCAGGCGCTGAACCACGCCTGCGCAGCGCGCGAAGCTGCTGCTGTGTCCCGCAAGGCGCAGCCTGTCTGCGATCTTTCGGCCTTCAGGCCGGCAAGCCGTGCCGAGGCACTGCTGCTTTTGAAAAAGAGCGCTGAATATTTTCAGCTGGCCGAGCCCACGAGTCCCGTGCCGTTCTTGATCAACCGGGCGCTTCGGATGGCTGAGATGAACTTTATGGATTTGCTTGCAGAAATCGATCCTAATGCGTTGGAGCGCGGGCGCGAACAGCTGGGCGTTCCGAAGGCTCAGGACGAATGCTGATTTTGTTTGTGCGCAATTTAACAACCTTTTTGCTTCAGGAGGCTGGCGATGTCATCCAACAGCGGACAAAAATTCATAGGCAAAAACCGTGCGCCCCGCGTGCAGGTGGAATATGACGTAGAGCTCTATGGAGCCGAAAGGAAGGTGAACCTGCCCTTTGTCATGGGCGTGATGTCCGATCTTTCGGGAAAGCCCGCCGAACCCCTTCCTCGTGTTGAGGAACGTCAGTTTCTCTCGATTGACGCAGACAATTTTGGCGAGCGCATGAAGAGCATCAAGCCGCGTGCGGCGTTTCAGGTTCCCAATGTGCTCACGGGCGAGGGCAATCTTTCGGTTGACATGACATTCGAGAGCATGGAGGACTTTTCTCCCGACAAGGTGGCCGAAAAAGTTGCGGCATTAAAAGAACTTCTTGAAGCCCGCAAGGAGCTTGCCAATCTGCTGAGCTACATGGACGGCAAGACGGGAGCCGAAGAGCTCATCTCGAAGCTTCTTGAAAATCCGGCGCTTTTGAAGTCCCTAAGCCGGCAGGCGAAGGAAAAAGCGGCGCAGGCCGAAGACGAAGAGGAAGCCAAGGCCGAAGATGAGGCCAAGTCCGAATAAGCAGCAAACGTT
>CAZUXQ010000187.1:0-3871 GCA_964624425.1 uncultured Sutterella sp. | reverse complement strand
CGAGAATGCCGACGAGGTAAATCCCGATTTCGCCCCAAAGCGGGACATTCCAAAAAGCGGGACGAATGGGAAGATCTGCAGGAATGGGCGCAGTCATGAGAATGGAAGTTGTAGTGCGATGACATCCGCAGTGGTCGGGGCGGTTGCATGCGTCGCGATAAGGCGGTCCCGGAAGATTCCGGCGGCATTGCTTGCACAGGCTCGAAAGCTTTTCGGCCGCAAAGTTCGGATGATAGCAAACGGACTTTGTGCAAAACGACGGCTCGAAGGCTGATTTTCTGGATTCGGGTCGGCCGCAGTCTCGACGAGAGCAGATCGGAGCCGTTTTTCGAATTCCGGAATGCAAGAAGCCCGGCAGTCTCATTCAATCTGCCGGGCTTCCAATTTGGTTGCGGGGGAAGGATTTGAACCTCCGACCTTCGGGTTATGAGCCCGACGAGCTACCGGACTGCTCCACCCCGCGGCAATTCGGTTCGCTTCACAAGCGATAAAATCGAATTCTGCACAGTTCTTTCGGACTTGTCAATAGGGATCCTCATTTTTTGCGGAGCAATTGCGGGAGCTTGTTTGCGGCCGGTTCGCATTTTCATGCGAAAATTCCTGCACGGCCGCCAAAATCCGTCGTCCTGCGCCGAGTCCGCAGAATGCTTTCCTTCCGTCCATATTTCCCGTGGACAATTAAGGACGAAGAAAGCCGTACGGCTATAATTCCCAATTGATCTTTCGAATCAGATCCTCAATCGTTTTCGGATGACATTTCAAATACGCGCGGGGCGTGTGCCGTTCGGCACCTCATCCGCCGGCCCCATCGTCTAATCAGCAAACAAAGGCTGGACTCACATGCAGCTCTATCCTCTCGCTCGACGCATTCTTTTTGCCATGAATCCGGAGATGGCGCATTCAGTCATCATGAGCAATCTCGACTGGGTTGTGCATTTCGGGCTGCATAAGCTCGTGACGCATTTCCCGGACGACAATCCCGCAACGGTGATGGGCATCCGCTTTCCGAACACGATTGGCCTCGCCGCCGGCATGGACAAGGACGGCAAGCGCGTCAATGCCATGGGCGGCCTCGGCTTCGGCCACGTCGAAATCGGAACGATCACGCCGCTTGCTCAGCCCGGCAATCCGAAGCCTCGTCTGTTTCGCCTGGTTCCAGCAGAAGGCATCATCAACCGCATGGGCTTCAACAACGAAGGCGTCGATCAGGTGCTTCTCAACCTGCGCTCGGCCGATGCGTTCCGTCTGCGCGGCGGCGTTCTCGGCATCAATATCGGCAAGAATGCCGCTACGCCGATCGAGAATGCGCTCTCGGACTATGAAAAGTGCCTCGACAAGGTGTATGACGCCGCCGACTACATTGCAGTCAACATTTCGTCGCCGAATACCAAGCATCTCAGAACGCTTCAGGGCGCCGGCGAACTCGATCATCTCGTCAAGGGCATCAGCGCGAAGCGCGAAGCGCTCAAAGCCGTTCGCAACGGCAAGCATGTGCCGATCGTCGTGAAGCTCGCGCCGGATCTTCAGAACGACGACATTCGGCGATGCGTCGATACGCTCATCGAGAACGGCATCGACGGCGTCATAGCCACCAACACGACGATCTCCCGCAGGCGCGTTCAGGGTCTTCTGCACGCGGAAGAAGCCGGCGGCCTTTCCGGCGCGCCGCTGCGCGATCGTTCTACCGAAGTCGTTCGCCTCATTGCCGAGCACGTCAAGGGCGAAATTCCGATCATCGCTTCTGGCGGCATTATGACGAGCGCGGATGCCGTTGAAAAGGTGGAAGCGGGTGCTCAGCTCGTTCAGCTCTTCACGGGGTTCATTTACAATGGTCCGAGGCTCATCGCCGACAGCGTCGAAGCGATCGCTCGCTATCGCGAACGTCACAATGGCTAAGACGCCGATCAGTTCTTAAGCGCAGAGGAGATGCCTCCCCGGAAGGCAATGCTTTTCGGGGATGATTTTTTTCATTTACGCCGGCTCTTCCCTTCCGCTTCTTTCGACTGGGTTCAGAAGAGTTGTGAAGGCTTGTGCTGCGAGGAATCGGAAAGGCTCGGGCCTTAAAATCCAATTAAGCAAAGAAATAGGACGAAAGAATAAAGAAGAGAGAAAGTCGGACAAAGTCGGCAAAGGAAGGCTTATGAGAGTATTCGCCGCACTTCCTTTGCCTGAGAAGCAATAAATCGCCCCCAGATCCTCATTGAAATGCAGTGAAGCAGCGAAGCTTCGCAGTCGGGCAGTCTGCATGGCGAACTATTGCATCCTTGGCCTTTATCGGCGGGCGACGCAGCTCCGGAGCGCCCGCAGACACTTGCCGAGGTTTTCGAAGAGAAGCGCTTCGGCTTCGACGAACTCGGTGCATTTCGCTCCGGCATCCTATGGACGGGACTTAAGGAAAAGGAAGAACCTCTCGCCTGCATTCAGAAAGTGCGCGATCTTTTTTGCGAGTCTTGATGTTCCTTTTGATCAGAAGGCCTTCGAGCCTCGCATAACGTTCATTTGCGGCCGGCGCGGACGGAAGCCAAGTGTTGCGAGAAAGCTGGTGCCTCTGAGAGAATCGAAAGCCGCGGCGCCGCGGTTCTGCGCGGCGGAGTCGGAGTTCATAGAAAACCGTGAAAACCGTGCCGTCGAGCAAAGAGTCTTCGAGGCGGCATAAATCCGCTCGCGACGAGTTCGCGTGCGGGAAGACGGGAGCGAAGAGCAGAAGCTATGCGGCGCCGAGCGCAATGACGCAGCCCGCGCGCGCTCTTGCGGCGTAAAGGCGAAATACGCAGTAGCGGCGGCCGGATTCCGAAACGTCGGCCGTGCCGAGAAGCTGTCCGGCAGCAGAGCAGACGGAATAGGAGCGCGTGGGCTCGATCATGTTCTTCGCGTCGACGCAGTAGAGCAGCGTATCGTCGCCGTCTTCCTTTGCGTGGTAGACGCGCAGATAGCCGTTCGCGGAAAGGAGCCGCGAGATCCACTGCAGAAGAGCGTAGTAGGATGCCCCCGAGAAAAGCGCGAGGAAGAGCGCCCAGATGGCGACGTCGAGCGGCGCAACGCCGAACCAGCGCGCGAGAAAGGACGAACGGTGCGCATTGCATTCGGCAGCGGTCGAAAAGAGATCCAGACGCCAAATGCCGATCGGAATGAGATGGTTCGAGTCGTGTGCGGCGAGAGATACGGATACTTCATAGATGCCGACCAGAGCCTCGCGTTGCGGCATCATGGGAATGCGCCACTGAATGTCGCCCGAAAGGAGCGACTTGCTGAGAATGGCGCTGCTGACGGAGAATTGTGCGCCGGAAGGGCGAATCTCAACATGCAGATCTTCCGGAGACGGAGTGTTCGGCAATTGCCCCGACGTAATGGTGCCGGCAATTTCGGTGGGTTCTCCAACGACCGAAACGATTCGAGCGCTCGGCACAAAAAAGTTTTCGAAGATGGCGTCCGTCGAAGCGATAAGCCCGGCAAGAATCGATGTAGCCCCAAGCAGCGCGAAAAAGCGCTTGCATCGGCGCAGTATGGTTGTGCGACCGGGTAGTTGCGGCGGATCACTTGAATACATGGGCTCGTCCTCGCTCGGCAGCCGCGTTGGTCTGGGAGTTCGAATCAGTAAAGACAGAGGGGAATGCGCCGAAGACGGCAATCTCCTAGCATGTCCGAAAATTCTAGAGGGATAGCTCCGCGCGCTTTGAGGAGGCGGCTGCGTAGTAATGCTAGGTTTCCGTGATAGGACGCAACAGGCTCAAAAAAACGAGTCGGGGAACCGCTTTGCCTGACGATTGGAAAGGGTTTGCGCGGGTGACTTCGTCGTGAGTCAGGATCGGCATAAGAGCATAAGGGAAGGAGGAGCATTCTGCATGTGCATGACCGAGGAGGGATGGCGGGC
>CAZUXQ010000186.1:1420-3949 GCA_964624425.1 uncultured Sutterella sp. | reverse complement strand
GCCGCGCTCAGAACGCTTCCGGCCCGCGGCGGAATGATTTTCGGAAGCGCCCGCAAGGTGCATCTGATCCTTTCCGGCCTTATCGCCACCTACGCTGGTTTCAGCGTCAAGGCACTGACCCACCCGGCGCGCTCCATGAAACTCAACGTCATGGCGCTCGAGGAAACGCGTTTCGCAACGATGGATGCGCCCCTCTTTCGCGAGGCAGTCCTGGAGGATCCCGCCCTCTGTTCGGAACTGATGCTCTACTTTCTCACAATGCACGAGAGACAGATGGACGGCATCATGCTCTCCGGACGTCTGCCGCTGACAATGCAGCTTGCGCTCCTGGTGGCCACGCTCTGCCGTGCGGCCGGACTCGGACTCGAGGATCATCCGAAGGAACTTCCCTACGCCCTCACTGTCAGCGATTTTGCACGGATGCTTCACGCGGACCGTGCGTCCCTGAGCCGCATTCTGTCCCGCTGGAGAAAAGCTGGAATTGTCTCGAGACGGGGAAGAAGCTTCGCTTTTTCCGCCGGAATCCTCCGTTTTCTGAAGACCGATGAGGAGAGCGACCTGTGAAGCGCTCAGGAAGACTTCTCCTTCTCGTCATCCTGATCGCGCTCGTCATGCGGGCCCCAGTCAACTGCGTCGGTCCGATCGCAGAAGAGCTCCGTTCGTCGCTCGGGATCAGCTATGCGCTCTACGGATGGCTCGCCGGTCTGCCTGTGCTCCTCTTCGGCCTGCTGTGCCCTCTGGCAGGCGTTTCGATCCGACGCTTCAGTGCCAAAAACGTCTTCACTGCCGGTATTCTGCTCCTTGCCGCCGGTTCCTTTGTCCGGGCCGATCCTTCCGCAGTCCTGCTTTTTGCAGGAACCTTCGTCATGAGCGCAGGAATCGTGCACATCAACGTGCTGATGCCCTCTGTCATCCGTTCGGGTTTCGGTGAAAACTGGATCTCGGTGATGAGTCTCTACAGCGCGCTGATCAGCGCGAGCAGCGCTCTCGGAACGGCTCTTGCCGTTCCGCTTTTCAGGGCTTTCGAAACGACAGCCGCTCCGCTTCTTGTCTGGGGAGTCCTTGCCCTCCCGGCGCTCCTTCTGATGCCGGCGTTCCACGCCGCTGCGGCGGCAAAAACCGAAAGCCAGGAAGCCGTGCGGCATTTTCCGCTCCGCGAAGAACTCTCGCTCATGACCGTCTGGGGCTCCCAGGCCGTGCTGAGCACCGCGGCCGCGCTCTGGTTTCCGACAGTGCTAATGGAGCGGGGCGCCTCGCCGGACTTCGCCGGACTCACTGCCGCGCTCTTTGTCGGCGCGGGCATCTTCGGCTCACTTCTGCAGCCCGGATGGAGCCGCCTCCTGCCGGACTTTCGCAAAAGAATCCCGGCCGCAGCCGTTCCCTACGCGCTCATCCTGCTCTCATTCCTTTTCACCGGGAAAGAGCCTCTTTTCAATCTCTCCGCCGCCCTCGCGGCCGGTCTTTTTCAGGGGATCGTCATCGCGGAATCCTTTGCGATGCCCGCGAGAAAAACCGCGGACTTTCAGAGGCTTGCGTCACTCTCCGGACGCGTGCAGAGCGGAGGGTATCTTCTTGCTGGGGCCGGTCCGAGCCTGATCGGAATCGCTGTCGGAGCCGCGGGCTCCTGGATCGTTCCGGTGCTCGCGGCGGCAGTGGCGCTTCTCTGGATGAGCTCTTCACTGCTCTCCGAATCTCAGTCCCCGACGTAGACGCGCCAGTCGGCGCACCGCCTTCCCTCGGCCCCGGCCTCTTCCGAGTCAGAGAGCCATTTCCAGACGTGGTCGAGCACTTTCGAGCGGACTTTCCAGGCTCCTGCCTCCTTGCGGACAAGGCCGCACGAGCGCATCTTCGCAAGATCTCTCTTCACCTGAATGGCGCTCGCGCTCACGACGCGCGCAAGAATTTCGTGCGAAAGCGACGGAGCAATAGAGAGCCATTCCTCACCGTCCGTCTTTTCCAGACTGCCGTAGGCAAGCCCCCAGGTCAGCATCCAGAGGAAAAGACGGCTTCTGACGGGAAGAAGCGCAATGGCTCCGAAACCGATGCGGTCCGAAGCGATGTTGAGCTCCAGGTGCAGAACGACGGCCCTCTGCAGCTTGGGATCCCGCTCCATCAGACTCTGCAGAAGAGAGGACGAGGCGTAGTAGACCTCGGCCGGCGTCATCACCCAGTAGCGTCCGATGCCGGGCCGGCGGGAGAAAAAGTTGTGGTTCCCGCCGATAATGCGCCCGGGAACAGCGAGCGCAAGCGCACTCGCCGCCTGGTTGTAGATGCTCCCGAAGGTTCTTGCCCCGAGGCCCGATGTGAGGAGCACGAGCGAATCATAGGGTTCGTTTGCACCGAAGACGTGCTCCCCGGCGGCAAGCGTGCGCCGGACACCGATCCGCCCGAAGAGGTCGAGCAGAAAGTCCGGAAACGCCGGCGTAACCCACGGCATGAGCGGCTCGTGCGGGCCGTGAGGAAGCGACCAGCCGCGTTTTCTGTAGTGCTTCAGCGCCTCAATCTGCTGCGCCGAAAGCCTTATGGTCG
>CAZUXQ010000186.1:0-1410 GCA_964624425.1 uncultured Sutterella sp. | reverse complement strand
TTATGGTCGGTTGATTCAGGGTCATGGCGGATTCAGTGTCTTTGGTGCTAGTTTAAGAAAAAAAGGCAAACAAGGGCACTCCTGAGCGGCTGTCTGAAGAAAAGTTGCAAAAAAAGGCTGTTGGAAAAAAGGGAAATTCCTGAAAGGAACCGTATCATTTGACACTGTGTCTCCTTCGCTGCTCAGTGGAAAATGATCCGCGTCGGAAAGAATTCTTTCCCCCGAAGCACACTTAGGAGTTACACATATGCAGAGAAGAACCTTGGTTGCGGCGGCAGTCGCCATGAGTTTCGCCCTCCCCGCATGGGCTGACAAGGTTTACGAGGCTGACGTCGTGATTGTCGGCGCCGGCGCGAGCGGCACCGTCGCCGCTGTGAGCGCCCTCGAAGGCGGCCTCAAGACGGTCGTCCTCGAAAAACAGGCCTTCGCCGGCGGCGCCGGTAACTTCATGGAAGGTTCCTTTGCCGCTGAATCCTTCATGCAGAAGGAAAAGGGCGTGACGCTCACGAAGATCCAGGCTTTCAATGCCATGGCTGAGTACCATCACTGGCGCATCAACGCTCCTCTGCTGAAAAAGTTCGTCGACCTCTCGGGCGACACGATCAAATGGGCATGGGATCACGGCGTTCACTGGAAGGAAGTGAAGACCGCCTGGCGTGACAAGAAAGACCTTACGTGGCACATCTACCCGAGCGCCGGCTCTCTGCCGAAGGCCATGGTGGAGCACATCAACAAGGAAGGCGGCACGATCCTCTACAACACCCCGGGTGAAAAGCTCATTATGGAAAACGGCCGCGTCGCGGGCGTTGAAGCCAAGGATCTCAAGACCGGCGAGAAGGTCACCGTCAAGGCTAAGAACGTGATTCTCGCCACGGGCGGCTACAACTACAACACGGATCTCGTCAAGAAGACCACCGGCATTGAAATGATTCCTGTCGGCGCTCCCGGCCGTGTCGGCGACGGCATCCGCATGGCTATGGATGTCGGCGCTGTCGGCGACAACATGGGCCCGATGATGATCAACGGCGCCTTCATGCCTGCCGAAGGCGAGGCCATCTGCAACGGCCCCAACAAGGAACTCCGCGCGCTCTTCCGCCAGGGCCTCCTCTATGTTGACTCGACCGGCAAGCGCTTCTTCAACGAAGAGCTCACGATCGACTGGCCGACCGCTTCGAACGCTATCGCCCGCACCGGCGAATGGACGTACATCGTCTTTGACGAAAACACCAAGAAAGAGTTCGAAACGGAAGGCAAGGGCTTCCCGAATCCGTGCGGCAACTTCATTCTCCGTCACCAGGCCGCCAAGGAATTTGACAAGCTGATTCCGCCCAATGTCAAAGCCGGCAACGTCTTCATCGGCGACACGATTGAAGAAGTTGCGAAGAAGGCCGGCATGGATCCCGCCACGCT
>CAZUXQ010000185.1:0-3956 GCA_964624425.1 uncultured Sutterella sp. | reverse complement strand
CGAATCCATTTCCGCTTCGGAAAGACCGAACGGGAGCACGAGCGCCACGCCGCCGGCGCGGACGACGGAATCAAGGTACTGCTTTCTGAGTCCCACAATGCCCTCGGGCTTCAGATCGGGCGTGACGCCGATGATCGGAAAAGCCGCGCTCATGCCGCACTCCTCTCGCCGAACGGATTCGCCGAACCATCAGGACTGTCCGAGCAGCTGCCGGACGCATCCGAAACATTGGCGGCAGGCGCCGTCATGATGATCCCAAGCGGCGCCGCCCGAGAGCCGACGAAGAGGCCGCAGATTGCGAGAACGGCCGGAAGGCCGAGCACAAGATGCATGAATGTATCCACCACGTTGTTTCCGCGGCTGTGCGGCGTCTGCTTTTTCGGCGCGGAAGAACGCTGAGCCAGCGTGTTCGTTCGTCTTCCGGTTCGCGCCGAAAGCCCCGCAGGGAGCCGCCCTTTGATGCTGAGCATTGATGCGGCCGATTTTAATTGATCGACGCCTTAATTGGGAAAGACGCAGACGCATGTGAGTCATGCCGCATCGCGATGCTGAAGGCGCACCGCTCGCCTGGACGGCATGAGACCGCAATGAGAAGAACGCGATTCCTGCCGCCCGCATGCCGGCGACAGATCGCGGGCGGGCGAAGCCGCTCCTGCCGCCCTCTCAAGCAGCTGCGCCAGGCATCAGGAAAAGTAGATTTTGCCGCGATCATACTCGTTCGTCTCGATGGGCAGTCCCACGAACGCCGACACCCTTTCTTCGTAAGACGCAAAGAGCTTCTGCATCGCTTTGGCGTACCACTCGAAGAAGACTCGCACGCGTCTGCTGCGCCAGCGGCTTTTGCTCGTGACGATGAAGCATTCGACGGGCGGGCGGAACCAGCCCGGCAGAATCGGCATGAGGCGCCCTTCCTCCAAGTCCTCGGCAATCTGCACGAGCGGCATGTCGACCGCGACGCCCATTCCGTCGAGAACGCCCTGGCGGATGGCGAGAATGTCGGTCGAGCGCACGCTTTTGCCGAATTGCACGGCCTCTTCCCTGCCGCCGCGGCGCAGAAACTTCGTTTCTTCGCGAACGGGACCGTTGTAGACGTACCCTGCATGGGCGCGCAGATTCTCCGGCGTAAACGGCATGCCGAACTTGCGGATGTATTCCGGGCTCGCCACTGGAAGATAGACGTTTCGTCCGCGGCTCATGTAGACCAGTCCCGGAAGCCTGGGTTCGCCCGTGAGCGTCGCCACTTCGCAGAAGCCTTTTTGGACGTCGGCTTCCTTGAGGCCGCCCAGGATTTCGATCGTCATTTCCGGGTGAAGCTTGCGGAACTGATGCAGAAGCGGCGTAAGACGGCGCGCTGCGAAGCCCGGCGCAGAAGAAAGGCGAATATTGCCTTCCAAGGCCAGATTGTCGTGAATGAGCGTCGCGATGAGCGAATCGTGAGCGCGCAGGATCGTTTCCATGCGCTTCAAGGCAATGCGGCCCGCGTCCGTGAGTTCAAGCGGGCGCGAATTGTGGCGAACGAGTGCGACGCCGAGCGATTTTTCGATCGAAGCGATCGCTCGGGAGATGTTCGAAGGCTCCACCTGCAGCGCTTGGGCGGCCGTCGTGAGTTTCCCCAAACGAGCAAAAACCACGAAGTAGCGCCAGGCGGAAAGGTCGTCGATGCGTGTCATGATGGACGAAAGAGCAAGAAGCTGCGCGCCTGCCCGCGATGGTCTTGCATTGAAGCCATTATGCCCGATCCTCCGTCGGGCGGAGGATCGGCATGCAGGCTCAAAATCAGCCGAAAAGCACCTGATTCATGATGATCGTCGTGAGAAGGCCGAGGATCATCGGAATCCAAGTGCGGCGCACGACGGCGACGGGCGAAACGCCTGCAGCGCCCGCAACTGCGATGATGACGCCGGCCACAGGACTCATGGCGCGGATGAGGCCCGAAGCGAACTGCATCGGCGTAACGAGCGCTTCGACCGAACCGCCGAGGCCGGCTGCGACGTCGGGCGCAAGCGCGGCGAAGGAAGAGTAGGCGCCGACGCCCGAACCTGTAAGAAAAGTGACGATGGAAACAATGGCCGTGAGAATCACGGTCATTGCGCCCATGCCGGCGCCGACGCCCTGCGCGGAATTGATGAGAAAGTCGATCAAGCCCGAAGCCTTGAGGCCGGTCGCGAAGAATTCGGCGCAGATGATGAGGGCGACGATGCCTGCGAACATCTTGCCCATGCTCTGGAACATCGCCATGGCGTCCTTGAAGATCTTCTTGAGGTCGCCGCGGCTGCGGATGATTTCGACGATGACGACGAAGATCCACACCATGAAGAGCGCCGCGATCGTGTCGAGCTTGATCGAGGAAACGACGAGCTTCGAGAAGATGATGAGAAGCGCGATCGGCAGAACCGGGAAGAAGGCGTACCACTTCGGCGCGGACGGCGCATCGGACTTCTTCACCTCGGCGGCATCCGCGTAAATGTCGTCGTTCTTCTTGTCGTAGTAGCGCTGCACGAAGAAATGAGCGGCGGCAGCGACGAGGATGGTCGGAATTGCGATCGGCACTTGATACGAAACGAGGTAGATGATCGGGTCGAGCCCGGCCACCTTGGCGGCCAAAGAAGCCGTGCCTGCCGTCGGCGCAAAAACCATGCCGGCCGACGTGCCGATGACGGCGGCAGCCGCAGCGGGCGAGACTCCCACAGCCTTCAGAATCGGGAAGAGCGCGACGAGAAGCAGCATGGCGAGGCCGGCCGCCGACGGAATGACCGTCACGAGGATCTGACCCACAACATAGCCGCCTGCGAGAACAAGGTACGGCGCGCGAAGCATTGAAAGCGGCTTTACGGCGACGTCGACGAGCGCCTTTGCCGCGCCGATGCGGTCCATATACGCAGCGAAGCCGCCGGCCGTCATGATGAGGAAGCCCGTGCCCGAGCTCTGGGAGACGGCGATCTTCTTCAGAACCGCGAAGATGTCGAAGAGCCAGAAGCCCGACGGCTTCACGTCCTTAGGCAAAAAATTTCCGCCGGCAAGCGCGACGCAGATGAGAATGACGAGGCCCGCAAAAAGCAGAACCATATGGGTCGAGTAGCGCTTGACGAGCGCCCAGCCCGCCAACACAGTCGCGATGACGGCGATCCATGGCAGAAGAGAGGTCATGATGTTTCCTTGGGAAAGACGAAATGGCCGGGCAAGCCGGCGGAGCCGTCAGGCGCTGAGATAGGCCGAAAAATCGCGCTCGAGCTTCTGAAGCGCGACGTCGACGCCTGCTTCGAGTTCGCTGAGTTCTGCAACGAAGCCGGCAAGCTGCGCGCGGTCTTCGGCAATCATCGCGTCCACTTCGGAGGGGCGGGCGCTTCCGGACGTGCGGCGGCGTCCAATGATCTTCTTCGGATCGAGCGCATCTCGGAATTCGGCTTCGGACATCGGAAGCACGGCAGGTCCTTCGGGGAACTCTTCGTCGATTTCGTCCTTGTAGATGCGCTGCATTTCCGCATACGGAAAGTCGAGCGGGAGCACCTTGTTGGCGCGCGCCCAGCTCACCATGCGGCTTGCGACGTGGTGGCCGATGCGGAACGGGAGTCCGTGATCCTTCATCAATCGATCGGCGATTTCCTGCGAAGCCGTCCAGTCGCTGTTGAGTTCTTCAAGCGAACGTTCCGGATCGATCGCAAGCACATTCAGAACCTTGAGGAAGCGTTCGAGCATCGCGGTTGCCGCCTTTGCCATTCGGCCGTTCTTTTCAACGCTCTTGCCGTCGACCATGCCCGGAACGATGTTGTGCGCGCGGGTGAAGACGGCGTACATTTCGGCAACTACGCTCGAAGCATCAGCGCGGCAGTCGTTCATCAGGCCCGGATTGCGCTTCTGCGGCATCGCGGAGGAGACGTAGGTGTTGCCGCCTTCCTGAAGCTGAATCCAGGGACGCGGCTGCGCGTACTGAACCATGATGTCGTTCACCATCGTGC
>CAZUXQ010000184.1:0-4006 GCA_964624425.1 uncultured Sutterella sp. | reverse complement strand
CACGCGCGAGCAGCAGCTCGACGTCGTCGCCCGCACCTGCCACAAGACGCTTTAAAGGTGTCGCAATGGGAATAACCTGCCCGAAAATCTTCGATTTGAGATATTGGAGGGCGGGTTGTCGTGCGCTTGGTCGGACCGGAGCCGGCCGGGAATAGCTTGCAACAAACAGCAAAGCCAATCCGCAACTGCTGGTTGACTTGATCTTCGAACCGCACTTCGAGCAAATTTATGCGTTTTTCAGCGCCCGCCGACGATCTCCTCGACAAGAATTAAAAACAGAGGAGGGCGCATCGGCTCTCAAAAAAGAACAAGGAAGAATTCGCGATGAGGCTTTTTCCAACACTGACTCTTGCCATCCTGATCGTGATCGTCATGCTCCGATTCAGAAAACCCGTCGGCGCTGCAATTCTGTGCGCCGGCTTGGCGATGTGGGCATGCGCCGACGGCGCTTTTTTGACATTGAAGTCTTCTTTGGTCGAAACGTTCACGATGAGCAGGACCTACGACCTCATTTTTTCTTTCTATTTTGTCATGTGTCTCGAAGTAGAACTTCGAAAGTCCGGCACGCTCGACGGCATGGTGCAAGCTCTCAACCGACTCTTTCATTCGCGCCGCGTCACCATGGCGACGATGCCTGCGTTCCTCGGTCTTTTGCCTTCAGTGGGCGGCGCCTTGTTTTCAGCGCCTTTCGTTGCATCGGCTTCGGAAAACATGCATGCGTCTCCGGCGCGCAAAGCAACGATCAACTACTGGTTCCGCCATGTTTTTGAGGCTGGCAGTCCCACCATTCCCGGGATGATCCTAGCGGCTGCCATTTCAGGCGTCGCGCTTTCAAACTTCGTCCTTCATCTTTTGTGGTTTGCGTTTTTCTTTGCACTGGTAGGGTGGATCGTCCTGCTGATGCCGCTCAAGAAAGACGACGTCGTCGACGCACAGGACATTTCTCCAAAAGAAAGACGCGAAAGCATGCTGCATGTCGGACTTGCGCTTCTTCCGATCGCAGCCAATATCGCGCTGATGATGCTTTTCAAAGCGCCGGCCAGCGTTGCGATGGGCGTAGTCGTCTTCATGATGATACCCATTTTCCGTTGGCTCAAGAGAAGCATTCCTTTGAAAAGTATCTTTGTAGAATCAATAAATGCGAAGCTCTTCCTCAATGTTGGCTGCATTCTCTATTTCATTTCTCTTTTAAGCCAAACCGGACTCCTTAAAGAAATCGTCGACACGCTTAACGCCGCACCGCTGCCGCAGCCTGTCATCATGGCCGTGCTGAGCTTTATCATCGGCATCATGACCGGCATGAGCCAGGCATTTATCGCGATTGTCATGCCTATCGTTGCCGGCATTGCGCCGCAGAATCTTGACTATGCGGGTCTTTGCATGGTCTTCGGCCTCGCAGGCCAGATGATCACGCCGGTTCATCTCTGCTTTACGATTTCGGTTGGATATTTCAAGGCAAGCTTTGCAGAAACTTTCCGGTTCGTATTAATTCAGCTCGTTTTGGTGTTGATGATTTTTTCCGTTTATTCTTATTTAACTTGGTCTAGCTAAAATGAAAAAATCTGCTTAAATAAGAAATAGTTATTCAGCAAAACAGGATTTTTTTAATTTTAAACGGCTTTCATTTTTTAATGAAAAAGCAAATAAAAAACGCCGCAAAGAATGGGCGCGACGTTTTTTGAAAAGTTTTGCGTCAGAGCGACTTCAAGCACTCGATGATCGGTGCAATATTCTTTTCCGAGTCGACATGGCGACAGAACTCGATTATCCGAGCGATGCGTTCGGCGCCGATCTTCTCGGAAGCTTCCGCAAACTTGCTTTCGACGAAATTCTGGTCGGCATCGTCGGATGCGTCCAAGCGTTTTTCAGCATAGGTCGCACCGTCCTTGAGGGCAACGATTACTTCCGCACAGCGCTTCGGGAAGGCAGCCGTGGCTTCCGGATCTTCCGTTACGGTCACGCGGCGGGCGAGATCGAGTCTACCGAATTCCCGACATCCTCTCCCGAATTCAGACGCAGGCCGTGACGACGCCGTACTTCATCTCGCAAGGTTTTTTCTTGGCACAGACGGACTGCATCGCCTTCTCGCCGCGCCGTACAGCCAAGCTCATGCAGCGCGTCTTTCCTGATACGCTCGAGATTCTCTCGATCAAGGGCGAAGCAGGACTCATTCTTGAGCAGAAGCTCATCTGGCACCAGAGCACGAACCGCGACCTGGCCTGTCAATGGGTGCGCGGGATGATTGCCGCGATGCAGGAACCCTTCGACCTCGAGGATCTGCATTTCGAAGAGGCGCCCGAAGAGAACGTTTAGAACACAACTGAAGGCGATGCCGGCGCATGCCCGTCGGCAACTTGTCCTAAAGAAGAAGAGTGCGAACTTTCGGCAGGTCAACCCCTAAAAAGAGCGGCCCCCCTGATGGAGAAGGGGGGCCGCGATTTGATTGATCAGATTAGAAGTTCCGACGATTATTTGCCGGCACGTTTGGCGCAGGCTTCCGTGATGCGCTTGATTGCTTCTTCAACATAAGAGCGCGGGCAAGCGAGGTTCATGCGGAGATAGTCCTTGCCTTCCGGACCGAAGGATTCGCCGGGATTGAGGCCGACCTTGCATTTGTTGACAAAGAAGTCGTCGAGCTCTTCCTGCGTGGCAAAGCCGAGGCCGCGGCAGTCGATCCAGAGGAGATATGTGGCTTCGGGCTTGTAGGCGCAGATGCCCTTGATCTTGTTGAGGTTTTCGACGGCGTAGTCAATATTGCCCTTGACGTAGTCGCGAACCTGTTCGGCATAGTAATCGCATTCGCCGCCGAAGCAGATCTGATAGGCAAGATCGCCAAAAATATTGCGGCCGAGCTTGCAGGAGGCGAGCTCGTGCTGATACGTTTCTTGGATCTTTGGATCGGAACCCGGGCTCACCACGCCGGCGGTACGCAGGCCGGCGATGTTGAAGGTCTTGGACGGATTGACGCCGACCATGCAGATGTCGCGGGCTTTTTGGGAGACTGTCGGAAGTGAAACGTGCTTATGGCCGTCATAGATGAAGTCGGAGTGGAC
This sequence comes from uncultured Sutterella sp., assembly GCA_964624425.1. Taxonomy (GTDB): domain Bacteria; phylum Pseudomonadota; class Gammaproteobacteria; order Burkholderiales; family Burkholderiaceae_F; genus Sutterella. Next base: position 953 of record CAZUXQ010000184.1, on the reverse strand, counting down.
TTCGTCGGCGAAAATCACGATGTTGTTGGCGGCGCAGATTTCGACCATGCGTTCGAGTTCTTCACGCGTGAAGACGCGGCCGGTCGGGTTGTGCGGGCTGCAGAGGAGAAAGAGCTTGGTCTTCGGATCCCGGCACTTCTTTTCGAAGTCTTCCCAGTCAATCTGAACCTTGCCGTCAATGATCGTGAGGCTGTTGTATACCGGGGTGCGGTGGTTCTTGACGGAAACGGCGGTGAACGGCGGGTAGATCGGGGACTGCATGAGGACCTGTTCGCCCGGTTCCGTAAAGGCCTTTACAGCGATGGCAAGAGCCGTACCAAGAGACGGAACGTAGTCGCATTGATCTTCACGGACGTCGAAGTTGAGGCGGCGCTTGCACCACGCAACTGTAGCCTTTTCGAAGCCGCCTTCCTTGACGTACGGATAGCCGTAGACGCCGAACTGAGCGAGCTTCGTGACAGCGTCAACGACAGGTTGCGGGCAGGTGAAGTCTGAGTCGGCTACCCAAAGCGGGAGAACGTCTTTCGGATACTTCAGCCATTTCGAGCTGTTGGTGTGAGTGCGGTCGAGAACCTGGTCAAAATCGTGCTTAAGGGTCATTTTGTTCGCTCCTCTAAGTTGCGGCGGCGGGAAAAAGCTGCGGCGGTCGAACATTTCGCCCGCCTTGCAGGTGAAGCGTTGGTCTAGAGAATTAGGCCGCGGCTCCGTAGTAGAAAACAAAGTAGATGATGCCCGACGCTATCGTTGCGACGAACATCGGGATGCAGGTGCGTTTGGCGATCTGGAAGCTCGAAACGCCAGCCATGCCGGCAATAGCGATCAAGGCGCCCGTAATCGGCGAAGCGACGCGGCCGAAGGAAACGAAGATCTGAAGCGGGAAGATCAAGGAGATGATCGGGACGCCGATAACCTTGGCAACGTCCGGAACGAGCGGAGCGAAGGAGAAGAAGGCG
>CAZUXQ010000183.1:0-4033 GCA_964624425.1 uncultured Sutterella sp. | reverse complement strand
CGCCGCAGCCGGTGACGATCACGCTTGCCGTCGAGAAGGCGCTTCCTTGATTTTCGACAATGCACAGCATGATTCCTTCGACTTCCGCCTTCGGCCTTCCGGCTCCCGCCAAACTGAACCTGTTCCTTCATGTCGTGGGCCGGCGCGAAGACGGCAAGCACCTCCTGCAGTCGATCTTCACGCTCATCGACCTCTGCGACGAAATCGACCTCATCGTTCGCAATGACGGCGTCGTCTCGAGAACGGGCGATCTGCAGTCGGCCCCTGAAGACGACCTTTGCTTCCGCGCGGCCGCGCTTCTGAAGGAAGCCGCCATCGCCCGCGCGCCCGAAGCCGGCAGGCTCGGCGCAGACATCCGCGTTCTCAAGCGCATCCCGGCGGGCGCCGGAATGGGCGGCGGCAGCTCGGACGCGGCGACGACGCTGATCGGACTCAATCGTCTCTGGGCGCTCGGACTCAGCCGAACGCAGCTCGCGCAGCTCGGACTGCGCTTGGGCGCGGACGTGCCCTTCTTTATCTGGGGCAAAACGGGGTTCGTCGAAGGCATCGGAGAGCGCATATCTCCCTTCGAGATCCCCGCCGCGAGATACCTCATCATCTGGCCCGGGAGAAGCGTTTCGACCGCCCAAATATTCGGCAGCGCCAGCTTGACAAGAAACGCCGAATCCCGCAGAATAGCCGTCTTTTCAGACTTTATCCGGAGCCGCTGGCCCGAATTGCCGGGCCGGAATGATCTGCAGCCGGCCGCCGAAGCGCTCGAACCCGAAATTTCCAAGGGTCTCGCGGTTTTGAAGCGCATGGGCCTGTCCCCGCGAATGACCGGTTCCGGTAGCGCCGTCTTTGCCGTTGAGCAGTTTGAGAGCCGAATCCTTCAAAACGCCGAGAACCTGCCGGAATCCTGGCGATGCTTCTCTGCGGGAGGCATTTCCGAACATCCGCTGAGGGCATGGGTGACCGAGTAGGAAAACCGCTTTCAGGTCAGGGGCATAGCCAAGTGGTAAGGCAACGGATTTTGATTCCGTGTACCGAAGGTTCGAATCCTTCTGCCCCTGCCAAAAATCGACCGCCGGCAGCCCCGGCCGTCGCAGTCCGCCGATTGGATGCAGCTCCCGTCGGCCTCAGCTAACCCTCGAGCACGAAGCAAAAGTCCTCGACTGAGAGAAGAAGAGAAATCATGATCCCCGTGGTGCCGGAAAGTATGATGATTTTTTCGGGCAACGCCAATCCCAAGCTTGCCCGGGCCGTTACTCAATACCTCAACATCCCCCTCGGCAAAGCCACCGTCACGCGCTTCAGCGACGGCGAAGTGAGCGTTCAGCTGCTCGACAACGTGCGCGGCAAGGATGTGTTCATCCTTCAGAGCACGTGCGCGCCGACGAACGACAACCTGATGGAGCTCTTGATCATGATCGATGCGGTCAAGCGCGCCTCCGCCCGCCGCATTACGGCTGCGATTCCGTACTTCGGCTACGCCCGCCAGGATCGCCGTCCCCGTTCCGCCCGCGTGGCGATTTCGGCCAAGGTGGTTGCCGACATGCTTCAGACCGTCGGTGCCGACCACGTGCTGACAATGGATCTGCACGCCGACCAGATTCAGGGCTTCTTCGACATTCCGGTGGACAACATCTACGCCACGCCGGTTCTTCTGAACGAATTCAAAACGCACCATCCCGAAAACCCGATCGTGGTTTCGCCGGACGTCGGCGGCGTAGTCCGCGCCCGAGCGCTGGCCAAGGCCATCGAAGCGGATCTCGCCATCATCGACAAGCGCCGTCCGCGCGCCAACGTCTCTGACCTCCTGAACGTCATCGGCGCCGTCAAGGGCCGCACCTGCATCATCACCGACGACATCGTCGACACGGCGGGCACGCTCTGCAATGCCGCCGGCGTTCTGAAAGAGCGCGGCGCTCTCGGCGTCGCCGCCTACATTACCCATCCGGTGCTGTCCGGCGCCGCCATCGAGCGCATCGCCAATTCCGCGCTCGATCAGCTCGTCGTGACGGACACCATTCCGCTTTCCGCCGCTGCTGAAGCGTGTCCGAAGATTCGTCAAATCTCCTGCGCGCACATCATCGGCGAAACGCTCTCGCGCATCGCGCGCGAAGCGTCCGTGAGCAGCCTGTTCGCGGAATAGCTTCGAACCTTCGACTCGAAGCAGCCTTCGGCGTTGGTCGCGACTCGAAGGCTGCTTCTTTCCTTAATCGTTCAACTTCAAACTTCCAGGAGTCATCCAATGAAAGTCATCGCCACCACGCGCAAGGCGCTAGGTACGGGTGCGAGCCGCCGTCTGCGCCGTGCGGACAAGCTGCCGGGCATTCTCTACGGCGGCAAGGAACCCGCCGCGCCGATCGAGCTCGAACACAATCCGATTTTCTACGCTCTGCGCAAGGAAAAGTTCCATGCATCGATCCTGACGATGGAGCTCGACGGCCAGGAGCAGCTCGTCGTGCTTCGCGACTTCCAGATGCATCCGTACAAGCCGCAGGTCATGCACATCGACTTCCAGCGCATCAACCCGAACGAAAACGTCACGATGCGCGTGCCGCTGCACTTCCACGACGGCGAAAACAGCCCGGCCGTGAAGGTCAGCAAGGCCATCATCTCGCACGCCGCGTCCTACGTTGAAGTGACCTGTCTGCCGCGCGCTCTTCCGGAATTCGTCGACGTCGATCTCTCCAAAATGGAAGTCGGCATGACGCTCCGCTCGCAAGACCTCGTCCTGCCGGAAGGCGTTGCGGTCGCCGCCGACGCGGTCATCGCTTCCGTGATCGCCCCGGCTGAAGAAGCCGTCGACGCCGCCGAAGAAGGCGCTTCCGGAGACGCTCCCGCCGCCTGATCGGCATCGGCCGGCTGATTCGGAGGGCTCGCCCGGAATTCCCGAGCGGGCCTTTCTTTTGAACTTGCCGCTGCAGGCCCCCAGTCCGCTCGATGCGCGGCCGAACGCTCCCGCGCTTCCCGAAGCCTTCGCGGCGCGGCCTGCGGCGCGTTTTCTCGCACTGCCTCGTCTAGAACGTCATGCACCAGCTTGTGCGTGATTTTTGCGCATGGGTCAGGCGTGCGGATCCACTCCTACCTTTCGAAAAGATCAAGCATGACTTCATTTAGTGAACTCGGCCTCTCGGCCGACATCGTCAAGTCCCTTGCCGAAATGGGCTTCGAAGAGCCGACGCCCATTCAGCTGGAAGCCATTCCCGCGCTCCTGTCGGGCGCAGACGTTCTCGGTCAGGCAGCTACCGGCCCCGGCAAGACGGCCGCTTTCGCGCTGCCGCTTCTCGAGCGCTACGCGCTCAATGAAGAAGCCGCCGCCCCGCGCATTCTCATCGTCGCTCCAACGCGCGAACTGTGCCTGCAGGTGAGCGAAGCGGTCCACAACTTCGGCCGTGCGGCCGGCATCATCGTGACGCCGATCTACGGCGGCCAGGAATACGGCCGCCAGATCCGCGCCCTGAAGCGCGGCACGCACGTCGTCGTGGCTACGCCCGGCCGCGCCATCGACCACATCTCGCGCGGCACGCTCGATCTTTCGGGCATCAAGGCCGTCGTCCTCGACGAAGCCGACGAAATGCTCGATCTCGGCTTTGCCGAAGATCTCGACAGCATTTTCGAGGCGCTTCCCGAAAACACGCAGACGGCGCTCTTCTCGGCAACGCTGCCGGCCCGCATCACGCACATTGCCGAAAAACGCTTGAAGAACCCGATCCGCATCAAGATAGCCAAGGAAGAAACGCCCGAAGGCGAAGTGCCGCGCGTTCCGCAGGTCGCCTACGTGGTCGGACGCAACTACCGCACGGCCGCGCTCGACCGCATTCTCAGCCTCGAATCGCCCGAACTTGCCATCATCTTTGCGCGCACCCGCAATGAGGTCGACGATCTCACGGAAGCGCTGCGCGCCCGCGGCTACAACGTCGAAGCGATTCACGGCGGCCTCGACCAGCCGACCCGCGACCGCGTCATGCGCCGCGCCCGCACCGGCCAGATCGACGCGATCATTGCGACCGACGTCGCCGCCCGCGGCATCGACTTTGAAAACCTC
>CAZUXQ010000182.1:0-4040 GCA_964624425.1 uncultured Sutterella sp. | reverse complement strand
AAGGGGTCTGCGCGAAGGATCTGATCCTCGCCGTTGCGAAGAAGATATCCACCTCAGGCGGCACGGGCTGCGCCATTGAATTCACGGGCGAAGCCGTAAAGGCGCTCTCGATGGAATCGCGCATGACGCTCTGCAACATGGCAATCGAAGTGGGCGCCAAAGTGGGCATGATCGCTCCCGACGAAACGACTTGCGAATACGTGAAGGGCCGTCCCTTCGCACCCAAGGGGGCCGCATGGGACGAAGCCGTCGCCTACTGGGAGACGTTGGCGTCGGATCCCGACGCGCACTGGGAAAAAACTGTCGAAATCGATGCCGCCGCCCTCGTTCCGCAGGCAACTTGGGGCACCAACCCGGGACAAGTCTGCGATCTGACCGGCACGATTCCGACTTTCGACTCGTTTGATTCCATCGTTGCCCGCGAAAGCGCTGAAGCCGCGCTCGACTACATCGGTCTTGAGGCCGGCTCGAAACTCACCGACGCCAAGATCACGACGGTCTTCATCGGCTCCTGCACGAACGGGCGCATCGAAGACTTCCGCGAAGCCGCCAAGATTCTCAAAGGCCGCCATGTCGCAGAAGGCGTCACGGCGCTCGCCGTCCCGGGTTCGGCTTGGGTGCGCGAAACGGCCGAAAAGGAAGGTCTGGCCGACATCCTCCGCGCCGCCGGCTTCGAATGGCGCCTTCCCGGCTGCTCGATGTGCCTCGCGATGAACGACGACCGCGCGCCCGAAGGCTCCCGCGTCGCGTCGACCTCGAACCGCAACTTTGTCGGCCGTCAGGGCAAAGGCAGCCGCACGCACCTGATGAGTCCGGCGTCGGCCGCGGCTTCCGCCATCGAAGGCTGCATCGCCGACCCGCGCAAATACCTCTGAGGCAACGCTGGAGAAGGAACACGAAAATGGAAAAATTCACGACCTTCACTTCCGTGGCGGCCCCTCTGAATCGAGCCAACATCGACACGGATCAGATCATTCCGAAGCAGTTCCTGCTCGCCGTCGACCGCAAAGGCTTCGGCAGACACCTCTTCCACGACCACCGCTACCTCGATGCGGCAGAAACGCAGGAGAACCCCGACTTCGTTCTCAATCAGCCGCTCTACCGCAAAGCAGGCATTTTGGTCGCGCAGGAAAACTTCGGCAGCGGCTCGAGCCGCGAACACGCCCCTTGGGCGCTTCTCGACTTCGGGCTGCGCTGCGTGATTGCTCCGTCGTTTGCGGACATCTTCAAGAACAATGCGCTCGGCAACGGCCTTCTCACCGTTGAATTGAAGCAGGCCGAAATCGACGAACTCTTCGGACTCCTCGCCGCTCATCCAGGCATGGAACTCACCGTCGACCTCGTTGAAAAGAAGGTGCATGCAGGCGCGAAGGCCTACGAGTTCGATCTTGATCCCTTCCGCCGCCATATGCTTCTCGAAGGACTCGACGCCATCGGCCTCACGCTTCAGAACGAAGAAGCCGTCGCGCGCTACGAAGAAAAGATGCCGGCCTGGCTGCGTCTCGACGACGCCGACCGCTGATCGTTTTCTCAGCAAGCGGCTCGCTGAAAATCAATGCCGTCCGGACTTGCCGAAAGTTCGGGCGACTTTTCGCTTCTGCGGAATTCGCTCGATTCTTCAGAGGAGAAAGACCGGACGCTTGAAGAACGCAGCGAGTTCTTCGGACGCCGCCTGCAGATATGCTTCGCGCCCATTTCAAAGCTCGACCGCAGGAACGACCGTTGCGGGCGACTTCTGAGAAAAGCCGCGCTCGAAGCGCGGCGCCTTGAGCGTCGGCCCCGCCTGCACCTGGCCGGCTGGGATGCGCTCGGCAGTCGATCAGCTCTTGAAAATTGCAACTTTGCCCCCACATAAGCCGTGGCAGTTCCTGCTTCATTTCGCCCGCAACGGCCGAAGCTTTCGACGCCGACAGGATTGATCTCAGGACTATTGGAGGATTTTTTCGAATGTCTCAGCAAGTTCACGGCTTTCAAACCGAGGTTGCCAAACTCTTGAAGCTTCTCGCGAATTCCCTTTATTCCAACAAGGAAGTCTTCCTTCGCGAACTCGTTTCGAACGCCAGCGACGCCATTGACAAACTTCGCTTTCTCTCGATTACGAACCCGGATCTGACGAAGGACGATCCGCTGTTGAAAATCCGCATCCGCGCTGATAAGGAAGCCGGCACGCTCACGATCAGCGACAACGGCATCGGCATGACGCTTGACGAAGCCAACGCCCACTTGGGCACCATCGCCAAGTCGGGCACGGAAGACTTCCTCTCGAAGCTCTCGGGCGACGAAGCCAAGGACAGCCAGCTGATCGGTCAGTTCGGCGTGGGCTTCTACTCGTCCTTCATCGTGGCCGACAAGGTGACGGTGATTTCCCGTTCGGCAAACGCCAAGGCCGACGAAGCCGTCTGCTGGTCGTCGGAAGGCTTGGGCACGTACACTTCCGAACTCACTGCCCGCGCCGACCGAGGCACGGACGTGATACTGCACTTGAAGCCCGAAGAAAGCGGCTTTCTCGAGCGCTGGACGCTTCGCGAAACGATCACGAAGTATTCCGATCATATCGCGACGCCCGTTTATCTGTGGGAAGAAACGACCGAAAAGGACGACGAAGGCAAAGAAGTTCAAAAGAGCGAATGGGTGCAGGTAAACGACGCCAAGGCCCTTTGGACGCTGCCGCCCAAGGACGTTACGGATGATCAGTACAAAGCCTTCTACAAGCACCTCACGCACGACTTCGAGGATCCGCTCGCCTGGGCGCACAACCGCGTCGAGGGCGACCTTGAATACACTTCGCTTCTCTACTGCCCGTCCGAAGCTCCGTGGGATCTCTACAACCGCGACATTCAGAAGGGCTTGAAGCTCTTCGTGCAGCGCGTCTTCATCATGGACCGCGCCGATCAGTTCCTGCCCAACTACCTTCGCTTCGTAAAGGGCCTCATCGACACGAACGATCTGCCGCTCAACGTTTCGCGCGAAATCCTTCAGGAAAATGCGACGGTCGAGAAGCTCAAGAAGGCCGTTACGCGCCGTTCGATCGACATGATCGCGGGCATTGCCGATGACGCAGAGAAGTACAAGACCTTCTGGAAGGCCTTCGGCCGAGTTCTCAAGGAAGGCATCGTCGAAGATCCTTCGAACCGCGAACGCCTCATGAAGCTTCTGCGCTTCGCTTCGACAAAGTCCGTTGAAGAAGGATCGGATGCTTATGTTTCGCTCAAGGACTATGTCGAGCGCGCACCCAAGGAACAGAAGAAGATCTACTTCCTCACGGCGAGCAGCCGCGATGCGGCGGTGAATTCTCCCTATCTTGAATTCTTCAAGAAGAAGGGCATCGAGGTGCTGCTTCTCTGGGAGCGCATCGACGAGTGGATGCTCCCTGCCCTCTCCGAATTCGAAGGCAAAGCCTTCTGCTCGGCGACGGCGTCGGATCTCGACTTGGGCGACCTTGCCGACAAGAACGAAGAAAAGGCGCACGAAGAAGCGAAAAAGGCCGCAGAACCGGCCGTCGAACGCATCAAGAAGGCGTTGGGCGACAAAGTTGCCGACGTGCGCGTCTCGAACCGTCTCGTCGATTCGCCCAGCTGCGTCATCGGCCAGCACGACCAGATGATAACGCGCGAAATGCGCCTCATGTTCGAGCAGGCCGGCCAGGCGGTGCCCGAAGAAAAGTACACGCTTGAAATCAATCCGTCGCATCCGCTCATCGCAAAGGCTCTGGCTGAAGCCGACGAGCTTCGCTTCGGCGAATGGGCGCAGGTTATTCTCGATCAGGCGCTCCTCGCCGATCAGGGAACCTTGAAGGATCCGGCAGGCTTCGTGAAGCGCCTGAACGAGCTGCTCCTGAAGTAGCCTCTTCCTTCACGAGACGACTCGCCGCGGCGATTGTTTTCCTGTACGATCAAAGCAGCTTTCGGAGGTTCGTCCGGCCGGCATCGAACGAATCTCCTCGAGTGAACTTTTCCAAGGAGATTCATCATGGCTGTTCAATCTGTTACCGAAGCCACATTTGAATCCGTCGTTCTCGCGTCTGAGAAGCCCGTCATTCT
>CAZUXQ010000181.1:0-4048 GCA_964624425.1 uncultured Sutterella sp. | reverse complement strand
GATCTGGGACTTGCCGTGCCAAAAGGCGTCATGATGAAGAAAATCACCCCCGAAGAGCCCCGCCGATGTCGTCGGCCTGAAGACCTTCGGCTTCGTGTTCGCCGTCAACGGCAAGCCCGTTCTGACGGCTAATCTACTCGTCCTCGTCGGTACTGTTCGCCTTCATTTCGGCGATTTCCTTTTCGGAACGGCCGAAATAGCGCACGAGCCAGATGCCGAACTGGTAGAGCAGCACGAGCGGCAGCGCAAGAAGAACCTGCGAGAGCACATCGGGCGGCGTGAAGATGGCCGCAAACACGAAGGCGCCCACGATCATGTATGGACGAATCTTCGTGAGCTTTTCCGCGGATGCCAAGCCGAAGTGATTGAGCACCACCACGATGATCGGCACTTCAAACGTCATGCCGAAAGCGAGAAACATCGTCAGCACGAAGCTGAAGTACGCGTCGATGTCCGGCGCAAAATTCACGGATTCGGGAGAAAAGCCCGCGATGAACTGGAAGACCACGCGGAAGACGACGAAATAGCAGTAGAGCATCCCGAGCGCGAACATGATGATCGACGAAATAATGATCGGAAGCGCAAGGCGCTTTTCGCGTCGGTAGAGCGCAGGGGCGATGTAGGCCCAGATTTGATAAAGAACGACCGGCAGCGCGATAAGGAATGCAACGAACAGCGTCACCTTCAAAGGCACGAAGAAAGGCGCCACGACGCCCGTCGCCAGAAGCTTCACGCCCTGCGGGAGCGCGACCATGAGCGGTTCGCTCAGATAGTCGAAGATCTCCTTCATGAAAGGTGAGAGCGCCGCGAAGATCACGATGACGGCAAGCGACGCCTTCACCATGCGGCTGCGCAGCTCGACGAGATGGCTCATCAGAGGCTGCTCGTTGGCGGGATCGTCCGGCGCCTCTATAAGATTCTTGTCATCGGCCATGAATCCGTCTCCTTAGCGGTAAATGCGTGCACGATTGCTGCGGGCGCGAGGCGCCATGTCTCGGCGGCGGCCGATGGCGCCGCCGAGACGCGTTTCGCGCATGCCGAGTTCGCGGCGCAGGCGTTCGATTTCCTGCGCGAGCTCGTCGACGGAAGGCCCCGAGTGATAACGCTTGGCGAAAGTCTTCGGCTCCTGCCAACTGAAGGAAGAAGACGGCGCGGGCGCACTCGAGCTCGAAGATCCGCCCCCCCAGCCGTAAACGTTGGCGAGATCTTCGGGCGTCGCAGTCGCGGCTGGGACGGCATCCTTCACGGCATCGGCCGCTTCTTGGACGCCTTCGGATGCAGACGACATTTCCTTTTCAATTTGGGATCCCGCAGCGTTCACTTCGCCGGCAATGCTCCGAGCGTCCTGCTCAATCTGCTTGGCGGCCGCCTCGACATCGGACTTCACTTCGCCGGCAATGGCCTGCGCCTCTTCCTGAATCTTCTTCAATTCAGAAAGTTCCGTTTCACGATTGATGTCGGCTTTCACCTGCGCAACAAATCGCTGCGCCTTGCCGACCCATTCGCCGGCAGTGCGCGCCACAACCGGAAGTCGTTCCGGGCCGAGCACGACGAGCGCCACGATCCCGACGACAAACATTTCGCTGAAGCCGAATTCAAACATTCGAAATCTACAAAAGGATCAAAAGGCCGCGGCAGACTCAGCCGCCGCGGTCTTGAAATGGAAAGCCGCAAAAATCAGGGGCCGTCCCGAAAAGACGCGAAGCTTAGGCCTTCGGCTTTTCCTTGGCTTCAGCCTCAATGACCGATTCGCCGGCGGCGGTCTTTTCCTGAGCGATTTCCTTGGCGGGCTGCGCGGCGTCTTCTTCGCCTTCGCGCATGCCTTCCTTGAAGCCCTTGATGGCGCCGCCCAAGTCCTTGCCCATGTTCTTCAGCTTGCCCGTGCCGAACACAAGCACGACAATGACCAGAACGATGAGCCAATGCCAGATGGAAAGGGAACCCATTTAAAATCTCCTAATTGGTCGGAAAACGGATCACTTCCACGGCTGGGGGCCGCCCAGCACATGAATATGAAGATGCGCGACTTCCTGTCCGCCGTCGCGGCCGGTGTTGATCACCACGCGGAAGCCGTTTTGGCAGCCCTCCTGGAGCGCCAGCTGCTTCGCAAGCGCAAGCATTTTACCCAAAAGCGGCGCGTCTTCGGGTTCGACATGCGCCAAGGACTGAATATGCCGCTTCGGAATGATCAGGAAATGAACGGGCGCTTTCGGATTGATGTCGCGGAAAGCGAGCACGTCGTCGTCTTCGTAAATCTTGCTGCTGGGAATTTCTCCCCGCGAAATGCGGCAGAACAGACAGTCGTCCAACTGCATAAAGGCCTCGCTTGATTGTCTTCGGAGCGGCGCCAAGGCACCGCCCGCTGCTGAAAGATGCTCGGATCTAATTATGACGCAGGCAATCCGTCTGCGTCATCCATCCGCCAGTCGGCATCCGCATTTTCATTCGCTGATGCGAACGATGTCGGCGCCGAGCGCGCGGAGCTTGTCTTCCATGTGCTCGTAGCCGCGGTCGAGATGATAGAGGCGGTCTACCAACGATTCGCCCGAAGCGGCAAGAGCCGCGATGACGAGCGACGCGCTGGCGCGCAGGTCGGTTGCCATCACCTTCGAGCCCGAGAGCGCTTCGACGCCCTTGACGACGGCGTTGCGGCCTTCGATCGAGATGTTCGCGCCGAGACGCACGAGTTCGGGCACGTGCATGAAGCGGTTTTCGAAAATCGTTTCGGTGATCTGCGACGTGCCGTCGGCAAGCGCGCAGACAGCCATGAACTGCGCCTGCATGTCGGTCGGGAACCCGGGATGCGGCGTCGTGCGGATCTGCACGGCCTTGGGACGCCTGCTCATTCGAACCCGAATCCAGTCGGCGCCGACTTCGACGCACGCGCCCATTTCGCGCAGCTTTGCGACGACGACGTCCAAATCTTCAGGAACGCAGTGCGTCGCGAGCACGTCGCCCTGCGTCGCAGCGGCAGCGCAAAGAAAGCTTCCCGCTTCGATGCGGTCGGCAATGACGGAATGCTCGGCGCCGTGAAGCGACTCGACGCCCTCAATTGCAAGAATCGAAGTGCCCGCACCTGAAATCTTTGCTCCCATGGCGTTGAGGCAGTTCGCGAGGTCGACCACTTCCGGCTCGCGCGCGGCGTTTTCGATGACGGTCGCGCCTTCGGCAAGAACGGCAGCCATCATGAGATTTTCGGTTCCCGTCACCGTCACCATGTCCGTTACGATGTGCGCGCCCTTCAGGCGGCCGGCCTTCGCAACAACATAGCCGTGATCGACTTCGACTTCAGCCTGGAGCTGGCGCAGTCCCTTGATGTGCTGGTCAACCGGACGAGCGCCGATCGCGCAGCCGCCCGGAAGGCTCACCGCAGCGCATCCGAAGCGGGCGGCAAGCGGGCAGAGCGTAAGGATCGAAGCGCGCATGGTTCTCACAAGCTCATAAGGCGCCTTCGTGCTCACGACCTCCCCTGCGTTGAGCGTGACGTCATGACCGGAACGATCGACTTTGACGCCCATGCCGGAAAGGAGCTTGAGCATGGTGCGCACATCGGCAAGATCCGGCACGTTGTGAAGCGCAAGGTCCTGCGCCGTCAAAAGCGATGCGGCCAGAATCGGCAGCGCGGCATTCTTGGCGCCGGACGTTCTGATTTCGCCGACAAGACGTCGGCCGCCGCGAATTTTGAGTTTTTCCATAAGGATCGAATGAATTGGATCGGTTCTGGAGTCGGCGCCTGGAAGATTCGCGTCCTGGCGTCCCTCGCCTTATTCGGCTTCGGCGAAAAGCGGCTTGAGAAGCTTGTCGACGCCGTAGAGGACGGAGAGCGACAAAAGCTCTTTGGGCATGCCGATGATTCGAATGTGCCCGCCATTCTGCACGGCCCGCCTTTCGGCGGCAAGAAGCACGCTCAAAATGCTGCTGTCAGCGTGACGCACCTTCGAGAGGTCGATCGCCAGATCGCCGTGCTTCACCGCGAAAAGCACCTTCGCCTTGAGTTTCGACGCCTTGTCGAGGCTGAGCGCCGCATCCTCGATTCTCATTGCTTCTT
>CAZUXQ010000180.1:0-4066 GCA_964624425.1 uncultured Sutterella sp. | reverse complement strand
CCAAGCGGCCCCAAGGCGGGGTCTGGGACGGCGGGCGGGATGTTTGCTTGCCTAAGGCAGATGGGGGCCGCCATGCGAAGATTTGCCCGAGGCATGAGGGTTCCTTGATTGATCCCCCAAAATTGAGGAATCAAAGAGGCGGTATGCAAAGGATTTTCCCGAAGCCGGTATGTTTCCTTGATGGGGAAAATTTGGCAGGTTTGGCAGACTTCACAAGCGCCATTGCCAATATTGACGGAAATCAAAAATGAGAAAATTAGGCAATTTTAACGGAAAGCCGGAGATCTCCGTGATCACAAAATCTTGCGGGTTTACGCTAACAAAACGCACCGAAATTTCACGTTTGACGGCCTCATAACACAGTCAAACACAAAAAGACTCAGGCTCTAGCACGGATTTGCGCCTCAATTTTTCCTTATAAATTAATGGATTACGAGACGCCAACACAGAAACACAGATTTTCGACGAGTTAGAGAGAGAACCTAGGGGGCGGAGAGGCTCGGGGGGACATCGGAGAAATTGCGAAAATGAGAAAATTAGGCAATGTTTCTATCGACGGTGAATGGCGCCCGTTTCGTGCTTTGAAGCACTTAAATGGCACCTAGTAAAAACCCTCAATAAAAATTGTTAGGGAGGGGCGGAAGAAGGGGTAGGAATTTTCTATATGTACACTTTTGCGTACACTTTGACGGGTAATAGCTTGGAATGCCCTTTATTTATTAGGTAGTTCGAATCCCGTTCCCGCTTTTCCTTTGCCGCACTTGCCGCTGCTTATCGGCAAGCGACCGCGAAATTCCTGCAAAGCAAGGGGTTCGCGGTTTTTTTTGCTGCCTTTTTCGTGCCGTCAGGCATTGTTGAATATCGTTTGAAGCCGCATTGTTGTGCGTAGACTCGCAGACTTTTGCGTGCGCTCGGAGGCTTCCAAATCGATCGAGCGTGCGCAAAACGCGGTTTAATCTCTAAAAAATTCTTTAAAAACAATGCAAAAAGCATGTGCGTACTTTGGCGAAGAACGAAATCAAGAGCAAATTGACCGAAATCGCGTCGGCGAAAAAGCCCGTCGCCTTCGCTGTTGGCGGCGTCCGACTTTTGAGAGAAGCTTGAATAACTGCTTGACATTTCCGAGAATCTCTGTACAATCTAAAAATTCCTTCGCAGGAAGGATGCGGGAATAGTTCAATTGGCAGAGCGCAACCTTGCAAGGCTGAGGTCGCGAGTTCGAGATTCGTTTCCCGCTCCAAACCGTTCTTCGAAGGGCCCAAGCGGGAATAGCTCAGTTGGTAGAGCGCAACCTTGCCAAGGTTGAGGTCGCGAGTTCGAGACTCGTTTCCCGCTCCAGAATTCCAGAGAAGGGAGGATTGATGCCTCCCTTTTTCTTTGCCTGTGATGAAGGGGAGCTGAAAATTTCTCTGGATTCGGATGAGGATTGAGGACGGGTTTGCTAGAATCCGACATTCTTGCTCCAAGTGAGCGCCGAGGCGTCGGCCGCTTCTCACTGATTTCCGGAAAATCCGGCGGCGGGTCTTTGAGTGCTCGCGGCCGGGTAGGTTGACTGATCACTCTTTAGATACGTGGGGTTTTGCCATGGCTGTTCAGCAGAACAAAAAATCCGTCGCTCGTCGCGGCAATCGCCGTGCTCATGACTTTCTGACCAATCCGCCGACCGCGGTTGAGTCGACGACCGGTGAAGTTCATCGCCGTCATCACATCAGCCCGACAGGTTGTTCAGACCAAGGCTGACGAATAATCATCAGCGGACTCCGGGAACGAAGCAGAGCTTCCTTCGGTTTGCGAAGCGTTCGATGCGCCAGAAGTTTTTGCGCGAGATGCACGCGCGAACCCCACGGTGAGTGCAGGATACGCTCGCGCGTGAAGGCTTCCACAGCGCGTCGGACTCCAAAGTTGCGAAGCGTCCCGAAGAGACCAAGAGAAAGGGATCCTCAAAAAGGGTTCCTTTTTTTCATGCGTGCTTTCGAAGGGCGCTGCCGGGATCGTCTCGGCAACTGCAGCCGCAGCCGCAGCCGTCGGCTGAATCCGCCCGTACGGTAATCCGTAATAACAATTTAGCGTTCGGGGAAAAGTCCTTTGCCGCGGTAAGATGAGGCCACAAAAGCCAGAAGGACTTCTATGTACTCCAGAATCATTGCAACCGGTTCGGCGCTTCCGAAGAACGAAATGACCAATGAGGCGTTCGCCGAGCTCCTGCGCAAGGACGGCATTGAAACAAGCGACGAATGGATCCGCACGCGCACGGGGATTGAATCCCGACGCTTCTGCGATCCCGCAGCCGGCGAATCGACGACTTCGCTTGCCGTTGCGGCTGCGAGCCGGGCGCTTTCCCGATCGGGCGTGAGCGCTTCCGAGGTGGATCTCATCATCGTCGCCACGACGACGCCCGACATGGTGTTCCCGTCGACGGCCGCCCGCGTGCAGGCCGCTCTCGGGGCGCCGGGCTGCGCTGCCTTTGACGTGCAGGCCGTCTGCGCGGGCTTCATCTATGCGCTGAATGCCGCCGATGCCATGCTTCGCGCAGGTCCCTATCAGACGGCGCTCGTGATCGGCGCCGAAACGATGAGCCGCGTCATCGACTTCAAAGACCGCAGCACCTGCGTTCTTTTCGGCGACGGCGCCGGCGCCGTCGTGCTCAAAGCTTCCTCCGATCCCGGCATTCTCGCCGCGCGCATGTATGCCGACGGCCGCTACGACGAGAAGGTTTTGGGCCTCACGGCCTGTTTCGACCACGGCGCCCTTACCGGGTCGCCCTACATCAGCATGGACGGCCGGCAGGTCTTCAAGCTCGCTGTCGAAGGACTTGTGGAGAGCGCCAAGGAAGTAGCCGATCTCGCCTGCGTGCGGACGGAAGACGTCGCGCTGTTCGTGCCGCATCAGGCCAATCTGCGCATCATGAGCATGGTCGCCAAGAAGCTCGGCATTCCTGAGGCGCGCATGGTGAAGACCGTAAGCGAACACGGCAACACTTCGGCCGCAAGCGTGCCGCTCGCGCTCGACCGAGCCGTCGAATGCTGCATGGTCAAGCCCGGCGAACTCGTGCTTCTTCAGGCTGTCGGCGCCGGCATGGCTTGGGGTTCGGCTCTCGTGCGCTGGTGAGAAAAGCCGCTCCTCCGACAAGATTCATCAGTTGAACTACTCCAATGCATCTTTCAATCATGCGTACAGCTTTCGTTTTCCCGGGGCAGGGCAGCCAGTCCGTCGGCATGCTCAATGGTTTCGCAGAGAACAAAACCGTTCAGGCGGCGGCTGAACGCGCAGACGCCGCGCTCGGCTTTTCAATTTGCAAGCTGATCGCTGAAGGCCCCGCTGAAGATCTCGGCCTCACGGTCAATACGCAGCCTGCGCTTCTGACGACGTCTGTTGCCTTCTACGAAGCTTGGAAGGCTGCGGGCGGCAGGGAACCTGCCGTGATGGCGGGCCATTCGCTCGGCGAATATTCCGCGCTTTGCGCCGCAGGCGCTATGAAGCTTGAAGACGCCGTGAAGCTCGTGCGCTTCCGCGCCGAAGCCATGCAGACGGCCGTTCCCGTCGGCGTGGGCGGCATGGCCGCGATTATCGGCCTCGACGACGATGCGGTGCTGGAAGTGTGCCGCGATGCTTCCGACGCAGGCATCGTCGAAGCCGTGAACTTCAATTCTCCGGGACAGGTTGTTGTTGCCGGCGAAAAGGCGGCGGTCGAAAAGGCCTCGGCGCTTGCCAAGGAAAGAGGCTGCCGCCGCGCGGTCGCGCTCCCTGTGTCTGCGCCCTTTCATTCAAGCATGCTGAAGCCCGCAGCCGAAAAGCTTGCGGCGAAGCTCGCCGAAGTCGAAATTGCTGCTCCGGCCGTTCCCGTCTACTCGAACGTGACGGCGGCGATTCACGGCAAAGCCGACGATATCCGCGCCGCACTTGCCAAGCAGGCCTGCTCGGCCGTGCAGTGGGTGAAGATCATTCAGGCCATGAAGGCCGGCGGCATCACCGACATCGTCGAATGCGGACCGGGCAAGGTGCTTGCCGGCCTCATTCGCCGCATCGATCCCGAAATCGCGGTGCACAACATCTTCGACGAAGCGTC
>CAZUXQ010000179.1:0-4069 GCA_964624425.1 uncultured Sutterella sp. | reverse complement strand
CGCGCCAGCCGCGAAGCGCTCATGAGCGCGCTTGTCGCGCAGGCGAAGCGCAACGCGGAAAAGATGGCTCAGGCCGGCGTGCCCGGCTATGCTGCGCCGTTCTCGGAACTTCCCCTTGAGACGTTCGACATCGGCGACGAGCCGCTGCCCGATCTTCCTCCGCCCGAAGGCGCCGTGCCGCCCCCGCCGGACGTCGAGTTCGACGAGGCCTGCAGCTTTCCGCAGGAAAACGACGAAGACGGCTTCGATTTCGAGGGCTTCCCGACGAAGGGCTTCTGACGCGTTGGACCGTCGTCCTTGGCTTGCTCTATGGCCTGCGGCATCTCTCTCTCGCTCTTTGCGGCAGGGAGATCTCAAGGCCGTTTTGATGCTTCTTTTGGGAAATCTGCGGAAAAATAAGCGATTTGCCGCACGAAAATTCTGAAAATGGTGATAACGTTCAATGATGCGCATCAATTTAGGGCGCGGTGCTTGACATTGCAAGCGTCAAGTCTCGATCGGCGCGCATCGCGTCCGTTGGGCGCTTCGGAGGGGACGCATCTTCCCCGCATGAACGAACGGCGAAGGCAAGTCGAGGCGCTGTTGGCGGAGTGCGTTCCGCGCCCTTTCCAACGCACTCCTCCGACGTACTTCAACCATCAAGTAGAAGCGTTCGGACTTTCTTTGGCCGGGTCTTTGCGCCGGCCGCCGCCCGAGCGGCTTCGACGACAAAACCAAGGAGACCGATGGTGTCTTTTTCTCTGACGAAGCCTTTGACTGCCGCAGCAGTCCCGGCGCTTTCCTTTTGTCTTTTTCCGGCGTGCGCCTGCGCCGCGAGCCTTGACGGCAGCAGCCTGAGTCTGGCTTGGGCCATTCCTTTCGCGGGCATCCTGCTTTCCATTGCGCTGTGCCCGCTTTTCGCGCCGCACTTCTGGCACGCGCATTTCGGCAAAGCGTCTGTTTTCTGGGCGCTCTGCTGCGCGCTTCCGCTCTGCTTCCTCATCGACGTTTCCGTCGGCCTGAGTTCGATCATCCACGTGCTTCTTGCCGATTACGTGCCCTTCATCATCTTCGTGGGCGCGCTCTTCATCGTTGCGGGCGGCATTCATGTCCGCGGCACCTTCGTCGGTCGTCCGATCGTCAACGCGGGCTTCCTCGCCGCGGGCGCAGTGCTCGCGAATTTCATGGGCACGACGGGCGCCGCGATGCTTCTCATTCGTCCGCTCATTCACGCCAATGAAAGCCGCACGAGAAAGATGCAGACCTTCATCTTCTTCATCTTCCTCGTGGCCAATGTGGGCGGCGCGCTTACGCCGCTCGGCGATCCGCCTCTCTTCCTCGGCTTTCTGAAGGGCGTCTCCTTCTTCTGGACGACTCAGCACGTCATCCTGCCGTGGCTCTTCGTCTGCGCCGTTCTTTTGGCCGTCTACTTCGCGATCGACACGATTCAGTACAAGAAAGACTTGGCCGACGGCTTCAAGGCTCCTGAATCGCTCGAAAAGTTCGGCATCGACGGCGGCATCAACATCCTCTTCCTCGCCTTCATCATCGGTGCCGTGCTCATGTCGGGCGTCTGGCAGTCGGGCGTTGAAGTTTCGATCCTCGGCGTGCGCTTCGCGCTCGAATCGCTCTGCCGCGATGCGATCTTCATCGCGGCGGCGCTTCTCTCCCTGAAGTTCACGACGAAGACGACCCGCGAAGCCAACCACTTCACGTGGGATCCGATTCTTGAAGTCGGCAAGCTCTTCTTCGGAATCTTCGTCTGCATCGTGCCCGTTCTCGAAATGCTGCGCGCCGGCCATGACGGCCA
Organism: uncultured Sutterella sp.; assembly: GCA_964624425.1. GTDB lineage: Bacteria > Pseudomonadota > Gammaproteobacteria > Burkholderiales > Burkholderiaceae_F > Sutterella. The sequence goes on along the minus strand of CAZUXQ010000179.1, from coordinate 2,280 downwards.
TTTTGCTCCGCTCGTCGCTCTCGTGACGAACGAAGACGGCACATTCAACAACACGTTCTTCTTCTGGCTTACGGGCAGTCTCTCGGCCTTCCTGGACAACGCCCCGACCTATCTGGCGTTCTTCAACCTTGCGGGCGGCGATGCCGCCATCCTGATGACCGAAAATGCTCAGACTCTCATGGCAATCTCCATGGGGGCGGTCTTCATGGGCGCCGTGACCTACATCGGCAATGCGCCGAACTTCATGACCGTGTCGATCTGCAGGGAACGCGGCATCAAGATGCCGACCTTCTTCGGCTACATGGCTTGGTCCGTGCTGATTCTCTTCCCGACCTTCTTCCTCATGGACATGATCTTCCTCACTTAGTCCTGAGTTTTGGAACAGATCGCCGAGGCGGCTTGGTGCACGGCGGCGGCCGAATTTTAGCGGGCCGTCCGCCGTGTTTTACAGGGGCCGATGCCGGGATGAGCGGCCTCGCGCGCCATTTGCCTCGGGAAACAGGCAAAATGATCAGACCATGAAGAACCGCAAGTCGAGCAGTCTGCACGCCCGCGCGGCATTTCATTTCTTTCTGCCTCTCGCCGTTCCCGTCCTCCTTCTGGTTCTTTGGTGGGCGGCCGCGGCGATGCACGCGCTTCCTCCCATCCTGCTGCCTAGCCCGCAGTCGGTGGCGTCGCGCGCGTGGACGCTGCTTCTTTCGGGCGAACTTTTTCTGCACGCCGGCACGTCGCTTCTGCGCGTCGTCTCGGGCTTCGCGATTTCGAGCGTTCTGGCGCTTTTCTGCGCCTTCGTCTTCTACCGCCATCAGACGGTCGAGTGCGCATCGTCGCTTCTTTTCGAGTCGCTGCGCGTGGCGCCGCCGCTTTCGCTCGCGCCGCTTCTCATTTTGTGGCTCGGGATCGATGAGGCGCCGAAGCTTGCGGTCGTTGTTTTGGCAAGCTTCTTCCCAATCTTTCTTTCGAGTCTCTCCGCGCTGAAGTCGACGCATGGACGCTATCTGGCGCTCGGGCGCGTGCTGAAGCTCTCGAGGCGAGAGGTCGACCGCCATATCTTGTGGCCGGGCGCCGCCTCAGGAATCTTCACGGGCCTGCGTCTCGGCTTCGGTTACGCATGGCGCGCTCTGGTCGGCGCCGAACTCATCGCTGCGGCTTCGGGGCTCGGCTATCTGATCGAAGAGGCGTCGCTTCTCGCCAAGACGGATGTCGTCATTGTCGGCATTCTTGCGATCGCGCTTCTGGGCGTGGCCTGCGACGCGCTTTTCAAGCGCGTTCTCATGCGCTTCCTGCCGGGAGAACGCCGCCGGCGCGTCCATCGTGCCGCGCCGGCCGCCGAAGCATCGTTCGCAGATGCGCAGAGGCGCTTCTGGGCGTCGTCTGCGGACAGAACCTTGCCGAGCGTCTTTATCGAGAATTTGACGGTTGCATACGGCGGTCTCCTTGAAGAAAATCCTGCTTCGGCAAAGACGGGGAAGGGGAGAGCAGCGAAGGCTGCGCTCTCAGGCCTGACTCTGCGAATCGAGGCCGGCCGCACGCTTGCGCTTCTCGGACGCTCGGGCTGCGGCAAGACGACGCTGATCAAAACCGTGGCGGGCCTCATGGGTGCCGACGACTGCATCGACGGCACGATCCGCTTCGAGGGCAATCCAAAGCCTGTGCTCGGCATGGTATTTCAAGCGCCGACGCTGCTTCCTTGGAAGACGGTGCGCGAAAATGTCGCTCTTGCGCTTCTGAACGCACCCGCGGCCGAGGCCGCCGCCATGACGGAGGCGGCGCTTCGTCTCGTCGGACTTATCGACAAGGCCGATGAGTGGCCCGACAGCCTCTCGGGCGGTCAGCAGCAGCGCGTTGGCTTTGCGCGTGCGCTCGCTCGTGCGCCAGATCTTCTTTTGATGGACGAACCCTTCGGCGCGCTCGACGCGCTTACGCGAACCGAACTGCAGAACGAAAGCCTGCGCATCTTCGGCACGGCGCGGATGACGGTCCTCATGATTACGCACGACGTGAGAGAAGCCGTCCGCATGGCCGACGACATAGCCATTCTCTCGGACGGCCGCATCACGGACGTCTTCAAAGTCGACCTCCCGCAGACGAGACGCTTTCCGAATCCGGAAGCGGCGATTCTCGAAGAGCGCATCCTCGAAAAACTCATGCATGCGGCTTCGCAGCGCACCCCGCCAGCGGCGCAGCAGTGCGTGCAGTCTGACGAAAGTCAAGAAAGTCGAAAGAATTCGAAGCTCCGCAATTGAGAATATCTCTCAAATGCAGTGTTTCCAGGATTCG
>CAZUXQ010000178.1:0-4076 GCA_964624425.1 uncultured Sutterella sp. | reverse complement strand
TTGCGAATGTTGCTTTGCTGTGCACGCGTCAATCCCAGGCGACGATCAGCCGTGTCTTCTTTCGGACCTCGCTTCTGGTTTTTGAGAGCTTCATTTTCACCGAACTGCTGCAGGCGCTTGCTCCACTTCAGCACTGTTTGGCGATGCACGCCCAGACGAGCAGCAATCTCGCGTTGCGGAACCTTCAGCTTAAGCATGGCAATGCCTCTGCGACGCAAATCTTCTTGGCCGCTTTGGCTGATTTTGCGTGCATCAATCTTGGGGGCGGCAGGTACAGGCTTCTTCGTTCTCATGCCTTAAATTGCATCTGTTTTTTGTTTATTTTGCCACACTAATTTACATTAAGCTTAATAAAGCAGCCCGAGAAGGAGCCCGAAGGGTATTTTCGGCGGCTCCTGCAAATAAAGGGACCAGAGGTTTCGGCCTGCGGTCAGGCCTTCCGGCCCATGGTGATGCGGTCGTTGCCGCCGTAGTCCTTTTTGGTGTGGACGGCGGCAAAGCCTGCCTGATGAAGCATTGCCTGAACGTCCTTGGCTTGATCGTAGCCGTGCTCGAGCATGAGCCAGCCGCTGGCTTTGAGATGCGCCATGGCGCCTGCAGAAATGTCCCTCAGACATTGCAGTCCGTCGATGCCGTCCGTGAGCGCGCCGAGGGGTTCGCATCCGAGTTTGGCAAGGTGCTCGTCGTCTGGTCGGATGTAGGGAGGGTTGCTGACGATGAGGTCGTACAGTGCGCTCTCGGGAACGCCGTCCCACCAGAAGCCGCGGCGGAAGGCGATGTCGGCGCCGAGCTTCTTGGCGTTGCGCTCGGCGGTCGCCAGGGCGGTTTCGGACGAGTCCGTCGCGGTTATCTTGGCGCCCGGCAGCTCAAGCGCAAGCGTCACGGCGATGCAGCCGCTGCCCGTGCCGAGGTCCAGAATGTCTGCGCAAGCCGGCGCAATCTCAAGTGCCTGTTCGATCAGTACTTCCGTGTCGGGACGGGGGATGAGAACGGCGTCGTTCACCTCAAACCAGCGCCCGTAGAATTCCTGCCGGCCCGTGATGTACGGAATCGGCATGCCGGAAAGCCGGAGCGTGACGAGCATCTGAAATTTCATCAAATCTTCGTTCGAGAGCGTTTCGTCGTCGTGCGCGAGCAGAAATTCGCGCGTCTTTTCGATCGTGAAGCCGAGAAGAAGCATGGCTTCGAAGCGGCCGATCTGCGGGGCCGCTTCTTCGAGTGCGGATTTGATGGTTTTCTGTTCGTCAGGCATATCGTTTTCGGATTCCGGCGGAGCAGAAATTTTAGCTGCTTCGGCGAGACGTCTTGCGGTTTGCGGAAGGATCAGGCGAGAGCGGCCAGGGCGTCGGCCTGATGCTGCGTCGTGAGCGCCGTGATGATTTCGTCGAGGTCGCCGTTCATGATCTGATCGAGCTTGTAGAGCGTCAGATTAATGCGGTGATCCGTTACGCGGCCCTGCGGATAGTTGTAGGTGCGGATGCGTTCGGAGCGGTCGCCCGAGCCGATGAGGCTTCTGCGTTCGCTCGCCTCCTTGGCTTGCTGTTCGGCAACTTGCTGCGCGTAGATGCGCGAAGCGAGGACGGCCATGGCGCGGGCTTTGTTCTGCTGCTGACTGCGTTCATCCTGGCACTCGACGACGAGCCCCGTTGGAAGATGCGTGATTCGCACGGCCGAGTCCGTTTTCTGGATGTGCTGGCCGCCTGCGCCCGAAGCGCGGAAGACGTCGATGCGAAGGTCGGCGGGGCTGAGAACAACGTCTTCGACTTCGTCCATTTCGGGAAGCACGGCGACGGTGCACGCAGACGTATGGATGCGCCCCTGCGACTCGGTCTCGGGAACGCGCTGCACTCGGTGGCCGCCCGACTCGAACTTGAGACGGCTGTAAGCGCCGCGTCCGATTATGCGCACGATCACTTCGCGGCAGCCGCCGAGCTCGGCCTCGTGTTGCGAGACGATTTCGCTCTTCCAGTTCTGCGCTTCGGCGTAGCGCAGATACATGCGGAGAAGGTCGCCCGCAAAAAGCGCAGATTCGTCGCCGCCCGTGCCCGCACGAATTTCGAGGTAGATGTTGCGCTCGTCGTTCGGATCCTTCGGCAGAAGCATCACCCGCAGCTCGTGCTCGAGCGTCTCGAGACGCGCTTTGGCGGCGGCGATTTCTTCCTGCGCGAAATCACGCATTTCCGGATCTTCGAGAAGATCTTCGGCTGTCGTCAGATCAGCTTCCGCCTTTTCGTATTCGGCAAGCTGCTGCGCGACGGGCTCGATCTCCGCACGTTCGCGGGAGAGGTCGCGGAAGCGGTTTATGTCGGCGGCGGTTTCGGGGGCGGCAAGCATTCTGTCGATTTCTTCCAGACGACGGGAGAGCGACCTCAGTTTGGAGCGAATGGAATCAGTGAGCATGATCGTGCGGATGAAAAATCAGCGCTGAAAGCGTTGGGCCACATTAAGGATAGCGGCTTGGATTCGACATTGCGCGAAAGGATGAATTCGAGGCGGGCATTATTCAGAAACGAGGCTGTCTGCCGTCCTGTTCCTGTGCCGAAGCTGTCGGCGGAGCCGTCTCAATGATCGTGACGGCGATAAAAGCGGTCGAGGAGTCGGCTCATGAGTTCGCGGTCTTCAACCGAAAGACCTTCGCCGTTTCTCAAAAGAATCGTCGGGTCGTGCACGAGCTTGTTTGTCAGGCCGTGCGCAAGCATTTCGAGCACTTCTTCGGGCTTGTCGCCGTGATGCAGGTGACGAAGCGCGCGGGAGAGTTCCGCGTCGCGCAGGTAGTTTGCGCGGTCGCGTAGCGACTGAATGCTTGGAACGGCGTCGCGCAGCTTGAGCCATTGCGCGAAGTCGGCGATGCGCAGGCCGATGATGGCTTCGGCTTGGGCGACGGCAGCCTTGCGGCTTTCCTTTCCGTCGGCGACGACCTTGCCGAGGTCGTCGACCGTATAGACGTACACGTCGTCGAGGCGATCGATTTCGGGTTCGACGTCGCGCGGGACGGCGAGGTCGACGATGAACATTGGGCGATGGCGGCGCTTGTTGATCGCGCGCTCGATCATGCCGAGACCAATGATCGGAAGCGCCGAAGCCGTGCAGGAAACGACGATGTCGTACTGCGCGATCCGATCAGGAAGATCGGCAAGGCGGATGACTTCCGCATGAACCGTGCGCGCAAGCGTCTGACCCCGCTCCATCGTGCGGTTCGCTATGGTGATGGACTGCGGCTTCTGCGCCGCGAAGTGCGCCGCGCAGAGTTCGATCATTTCGCCGGCGCCCACAAAGAGAACGCGCTCTTTGTGCAGGTTGCCGAAAAGGCGCAGGGCGAGACGGGCTGCGGCTGCCGCAAGGCTGACGGAGTTCGCGCCGATGGCGGTGGCCGTGCGGACTTCCTTGGCTACGGTGAAAGTCGCCTGGAAGAGATGGTTGAGCATGACCCCGAGGCCGTGGGACTCTTTTGCCGTTTTCTCGGCCTTCTTCATCTGGCCGACGATCTGAGTTTCGCCGAGCACCATCGAATCAAGGCCGGACGCGACGCGGAAGGTGTGCCGGGCTGCCTCTTCCTGAGCGTAGATGTAGATGTGAGGGTCTAATTCCGAACGGGCGACTCCTTTGGCTTCGGCGATGCAGTTGAGGATCGAGCTGCATGCGGCGTCGATGCTTTCGACCGCACAATAGAGTTCGGTGCGGTTGCAGGTTGAGAGAACGGCTGCTTCGCGGATGCCGCCCTGGGCGGAGCTGCCGAAGCGTTCGATAAAGTGCTTGACGATGCCGGCAGCCTCTTCGGGGCTGAAGGCAACGCGTTCGCGCACGGCAAGCGGGGCCGTCGTGTGGTTGAGACCTAAAGCAAGGAGCTGCATACCATACCGGTTGAGTTTGGCTGCTCCGCAGCGACGCAGGGAAAATTTGCGGGGCCTCGAATGCGGACAGCCTGGCAGAAGTTTATTCTTCGTAAAGTGGTGCGGATTATAAGAAGCAAATTGTTGAGTTTTGCTTAAGAAAGCCCGCCGCGTCTTCTGCTGCCGAGCATTCGCCGCTCAGCGCACGAGCGGGATTGCGCTGCATTTTGATCATTCATTTGGAGT
>CAZUXQ010000177.1:0-4119 GCA_964624425.1 uncultured Sutterella sp. | reverse complement strand
TCGCTCCATCGTCTCGGGCGTGCCGCTCGCCACGATGGAAGAGTATTTGGCCAAGCGCCGCTGCGGCGCCTGAGCTTCCGGGCTGAAGCCGAGCGTCCCCGGCGGGCAGGGGCCTTCCAGGGATGATTTTTCGGGACCGCTGAGCGTCAGCCGGCCTTCGCTTTCGTGAGGTCCCAGGCCTCGTCGTAGGTGGCGGACTTCACCTGCAGAAGGCCGAGAAGCGTGTGGTAGAGGGGGTCGTGCATCACTTTGCCGACCGAGAGGGCGTTTGAGGCGAGCGCCGCCTTGTCGATGCGGCAGCTTGATGCGTAGCCGCTTGAAAGCCACACGACCATGGGGACTTCCTTTTGTTCGGACGGCGCGATGCGCCAGGGCGCTCCGTGGAGGAACAAGCCGCCTTCGCCGAGACTTTCGCCGTGGTCGGAAACGTAGAGGAGTCCTGCGTCGAGGTCTTTCTCGGCTTTGAGCATTTCAAGCATGTCTGCGAGAACCGCATCCGTGTAGCGAACGCTCGCGTCGTACGCGGCGGCGATGCTCTGCGGCGTGCAGCGCCGGAAGCTCGCATCGGCGCAGGCTTCGCCGAAAATTTTGTCTTCGCCGCGCGAGCGCCGCCAGTAGGCCGGCCCGTGCGCGCCGATCATGTGCAGAAAAAGCACCGTGGCGTTGCTCGGCTTCTGATTCTTGGCGTTGGCGATTTCGCGGCGCAGCGCTTCGACGAGAGCGCCGTCTAGACATTTGCCGCTCGTGCAGAGCGTCGGGTCGTCGGCCTTTTCGATTTTTTCGTAAGGCACGCCGGCGCAGACGCCCTTGCAGCCCGATTGGTTGTCGATCCACTTCACGCGAAAGCCTGCGCGCGCGAGAAGCGACGGCAGACTTTCTTCCGACAAAATGCGCTTGCGGTCGTAGCTTCGACGTCCAATGCGGCTCATCATGCAGGGGAGCGACACGTCCGTGCTCGTGCCGCAGGCTTCGATGACGGGCACGGAAATGATGTCGTCCATCGCGGCAAGACGCGGCGTCGTGGGCTTTTCGTAGCCGGCAAGACCCCAGCTGGCCGAACGCGTCGTTTCGCCCACGACGACCACGAAGATCATGGGCTTTGGCGGCGCCGGCGCTGCGTCGGCGGCCGCAGCATTCATCGGCGGGCCTCCGATCATGCGATGGGGCGACGGGTCGATGATCGTCTTTCCGACGGCGTCTGGCGAATCGTCCTTGAGAATTGTCGAGGCGAGCGAATAGAAAATGTTGAAGGGTGCGATCTCGTAGCGCAGCGACTTGTCCTGGCGCATGGCCGCGGAGAAATCCTGAAAGTTCGCTCCGATCACGACGAGTCCGGCCGCGAGCATGCCGAAAATCCTGCCCGCATTCATAAGGGCGGCTTCGGTCGGCGGGAAGGACAGGCGCAGAACGCTTCGGCGCCTCCCTTCCTGAAGGAGAGCGCCAGAAGCGCGCCGGGCGCGAAGGCGAGCAGGAAGGCCGCCGCCGTCAAGAGCGACAGGTAGTCCATCACTTCCGCCATGTCGGTCGAAAGAAAGTTGCGGATCATCTCGGGCGTCATCGTGGCGCCGTAAAGAAGCGAAGCGGTCAGGGAGGCCGCGCCTGCAAAGGAGAGGATCAGCAGAAGCGCCTTGAAGACTCTCTCGGGAAGAAGCGAAAGGACTTTGAGGAGCGCGGCCGCAATGAGAAAGAAGCCGGCGGCCGATGTGAAGACGAGGAGGAATGTGCCCCAGAGGGCCTTGGCATCGACGCTCGGATCGTTCGCGGCGCTCAGGATGATCTTCGCGAAGAAGGGCGAATCAAATGCGAGCACCCAGTAGGCCGACGTGAGGAAAATGACGGCGAGGCCGGCGCCGCATTCTTCGCGAGCAGCGGAAAGATGCCGTCGCCGCAAGACAGCCGGCTTGCGTCCTAATTGAAGCCGTGCGGCGGAAAAAAGCGAAGAAACGCCGGGAACCAAGCCGGCAGCGCGATTCAAAGCCAAAATGAACCCTCCATGCGGAACAGCGGAGCAGTCTCGCTTCGCGTCTGCGAAAAGGGCGTCAAACGCTTGTCAAAGTCCCGTCAAACTTCTTGAGACGCCGCAATGGCGGTGAAGGTCGGGCATTCCGAGAAGGGGCGATTGGACTTGCGCGCGTCTTGCCGAAGCGACAAGATGACGTTGGGGCGAACAAGAAAATCAAATGCAGGGCTCTTGCGCCGGCGCGCTCTCTTGGAGCGTCGGCGGCGCGATTTTTTTCGGAGGCTTGGCGTTTATGGCGCTTTCCATTCTTTTGGTCGACGACAATCCCGACATTCTCTGCAACATCAGGGAATTTCTTCTGATGCGCGGCTTCACGGTCGAGACGGCGGCGACGGGCTGCGAATGCATGCGGCGCCTTTCGAAAAATTCGTACGGACTGTGCGTGCTTGATGTCGGTCTCCCCGACATCGACGGGATGACGGTGTGCCGCGAGCTGCGCCGCGCGGGAGACAAAATTCCGATCCTGATGCTCACGGCGCGCGACGCGATCGACGACCGCGTCGAAGGCTTGGAAGCCGGGGCGGACGACTATCTGGTGAAGCCTTTCTCCTTGAGAGAACTCGCCGCGCGAATCGAAGCGCTCATGCGACGCGCCTACGGCGCCGAAGCCGACACGCTCAAGGTGGCCGATCTGGTCTTTCATGTCGGAGCCATGCGCGTCGAGCGAGCCGGCGTTCCCCTGAAACTCAACAACATCGGGTACTCGATCCTGCAGGAACTGATGCTGAAGAGCCCCGCGATCGTGAGCCGCGCGAGGCTTGAGGCGGTCGTATGGGCGTCGTCTCCGCCCGACTCCGACAGCCTGCGGTCGAATCTCTATCTGGTGCGTCAGGCGGTCGACAAGCCCTTTGAAAAAAAGCTCATCAAAACGCATCCTGGCATCGGATGGTCGATCGGCGAATAGCCGCAAGTCAAGGAATGGCCGGCATGTTCAAAAAGACGAAAGGACTCGGCGAACGGATTGTGCTGGGCTTCATGCTTCAGACGCTTTTGATCATCGTGATCTACGGCATTGCGATGATCAATTCGACGGAATACATGGAAAAGCACCTCGTGAGCGACATGCTTCGCGAGGAGGTGCGCGCGTTTGTCGACCGCCTCAACCGTACGGGAGAAGAGCCGAAGCTGCCTCCATCGATGTCGCTCTTCGGATCCGACGGACGCCTGGCGCCCGTTCCGCCGCTCTTTCAAGGCTTGAAGGACGGCTTCTACGAGTTTACGGAAGATCCGTCGTGCTTTGTTTTTCAGATTACGGAAGGCGGCAGGGTCTACGTGCTCGTGCGCGATCAGTTCGACTTCGAAAAGAGCGAAAAGGCCTTCAACACGATCACGATCGCAAGCGTCGTGATCGTCTTCATCCTCGCGTCGTCCTTTGGCTGGTGGTGGGTGATGCGGTGCGTTATGAGGCCCATCCGCAGCCTCTCGAACGCCGTGCGCTCAATTTCCGAGTCTCGCCGCTACAAGCCTTTGGACGTGCCCGTAAGCGACGACGAAGTGGGCGAGCTGGCGCAGAGCTGCGACCGCGCGCTCCATCGCCTGCACGAGGCGCTCAACCGCGAACGGTTCTTTACCGCGAACGTGAGCCACGAGCTGCGCACGCCGCTCACCGTCATCAAGACAAGCGCCGAACTTCTCGAAATGTCGGATCTGAACGACAGAGAAAAAAGGCACGTCGAGAAGATTATTCGAGCAAGTTCGGACATCCACCGCCTGATCGGGGTCTTCCTCGATCTGGCGCGCAACGGCACGCTCGACGCCAAGGGCGGCGACACGCTCGCATCGGTTTTGGAAGACGCCGCGGAGTTCTGGCGCGACGCTGCGCTGGAGAAAGGCTTGACTTTTGAATGCCGTCGCGAGGCGCCTTGCCCCGGCACGTATTCGCCGGTCGTCTTGGGGACGGTCGTGCGAAATCTTCTCAAGAACGCAGTGCGCTATACGGATGCGGGCGGCATCGAAGTCGTCGAAACTGCCGAGGGCTTCCGCGTGATCGACACGGGACCCGGCATAAGCGAGAACGACCGTCAGCACATCTTCCAGGCTTTCTCGCGCGCCACCGACATTGAAGGCGGCGTCGGTCTCGGGCTTTACATCAGCCGACG
>CAZUXQ010000176.1:0-4179 GCA_964624425.1 uncultured Sutterella sp. | reverse complement strand
AAGGGAGAAAGCATCGCCGACTACTGGGAATACACGCACCGCATCTTCGAGTGGCCCGACGGCGGCTTCTCGAACATGATCCTTGACGACGGCGGCGACGCGACGCTCCTTCTTCACCTCGGCTCCAAGGCTGAAGCCGACCGTTCCGTCATCGCCACCCCAACCTCCGAAGAAGAGGCGGCTCTCTTCGCCGCGATCGCCCGCCGCCTCGACGCCGATCCGCAGTGGTATTCGAAGCGCCTCGCCCGCATCAAGGGCGTGAGCGAAGAAACGACCACCGGCGTGCACCGTCTCTACCAGATGCATGCACGCGGCGAACTCAAGATCCCGGCCATCAACGTAAACGACTCCGTCACGAAGTCGAAATTCGACAACCTCTACGGCTGCCGCGAATCGCTCGTCGACGGGATCAAGCGCGCCACAGACGTCATGATCGCCGGCAAGGTTGCCGTCGTCGTCGGCTACGGCGACGTGGGCAAGGGCTGCGCGCAGGCTCTCCGCGCCCTCTCCGCTCAGGTTTGGGTCGTTGAAGTCGACCCGATCTGCGCGCTGCAGGCCGCAATGGAAGGCTACCGCGTCGTCACGATGGACTTCGCCAAGGACAAGGCCGACATCTTCGTTACGGCTACGGGCAACGTGCGCGTCATTACGCATGAGCACATGCTCGCCATGAAGAACGAGGCCGTCGTCTGCAACATCGGCCATTTCGACAGCGAAATCGACGTCGCCTCGATGCGCCGGTATCCGTGGGAGAACATCAAGCCGCAGGTCGACCACATCACGCTTCCTTCGGGCAACCGCATTACGCTGCTTGCGGAAGGCCGCCTCGTCAATCTCGGCTGCGCAACGGGTCATCCGTCCTATGTGATGAGTTCGTCGTTCGCCAACCAGACGCTCGCGCAGATCGAACTCTTCCGCCATCCGGAAAAGTATCCGGTCGGCGTCTACATCCTGCCGAAAATCCTCGACGAAAAGGTCGCCCGCCTGCAGCTCGCGAATCTCAACGCTCAGCTCTCCGAACTCACGGACGAACAGGCCGCCTACATCGGCGTGCCGAAGGAAGGTCCGTACAAGCCGGACAACTACCGCTACTGACTTCCGGCCGGCAAACGGCAGTCGGGGCGCCCGTCGAAAAACGACGCCCCGCTTTGCCTTTTCATTTTTCCGACCCTCTTTTCAAGCCCATTCTTCTCTTTTCAAGGCAGGATCAAGCCTTTTTCGGTCACGACTGCGTCAAGCCGCCTGTCCCAATCGTCGAAGATCGACGCCGGAACCTCGCATGCGGCCGGCGCCACGCCCCAGAAGGCCGGACGCCGTGCGCGTCCGTCGAATCCGGCGATGCAGCGGTCGAAGAAGCCGCCGCCGAAGCCGAGGCGCCGGCAGTCCCGACTGAAGCCCACGCAGGGAGCAAAAACAAGATCGGGCACCATGAGCCGCTTCTCTTCGGTCGGCGCATGGATGCGCGCGGCATCGCGCGCCAAAACATCGCCCGGCGTCCAGGACCGAAAAACCATTGCAAAGCCGCCTGCCTTTTTTTCCACGCACGGCAGCGCCAGACGTCGCCCGGGCGCCGCAGAAGCCCAATCGGCCGCAAGCGGCCTCAAATCCGGCTCGCTGCCGATCGGCCAATATATGCCGAGCGACGAAATCGACTTCTGAGACAGCGACTTGCGAACCTGCCGCAGAAGCGGCTCGAAATCCGCTATGCTTTCCCGCAGCCGCCGGCACCGCAGACGCATCGCCGCCTTGTCGTCCAATTTTTCCGTTGTTGCCGTCATTTCGAGCGTCCGTTCTTCGTGCAGGCTCTTTCAGCCAAGCACACAATATTGACATCAGCCGTCAGCCGCCGCAATAGAACTCCATGCCCGCCCGTTTGCGCTTCTTCGTGCTCTGCTGCTCGCTCGCCGCCGCTTTGCCGGCCGTCCATGCCGCCGCAGTCGATGCGCCGCAGAGCGCGCCTGCTCAGCCCGAAACCGCCGAAGAAGCCGCCGGCGCGCGAACTTGGGAGCCTATGCCTCGCGCGCTGGTGCCGATCACGCTCGCCGAACGCCTTCAGACGCTGCGAACCAAAGCTCGCGAAGGCGTTCTCCTTGAGGAGCAGCTCGCCGACGTCGACAGCCGTCAGGTGCTCGAAGCAGTCGACCATGCCTTCGATTCACGCGGTCAGGCAGCCGACAGGCACATTGCGGCGATCGCCGCCTCGGCGGCGATCGCCGCAGGCCAGGTGACGGCCGAAATCCTCGACAAGCCCCTGCTCGACCCGCTTGAATTCGCACTTTTCGCGCCGCCGCCCGCACCGCTCGACAACGTATTTCTTGCAGCAAAGCGCGCTTTCGACGACAACGACAGCGAAACGCTCGAAGACATCAAGCCGCTTTTGAGCGGGCACATCCTGAGCGACTACGTCGAATTCTGGTCGCTCCTTCTGAAGCTGCGCGCGCAGCCCGACGATCCAGAGGCGAACTTCAGCTACATGCGCTTCGTCGACCTGCACCGCGGCGACTATATCGGCGAAAAGGCCGCGCTCGAATATCTGAAGGCGAACGGCGGCCGCCTCAATGCCGAACAATTCGGCGAACTTTACGACCGCCTCGTCTGGGGCAAGTCCGACGCTGAAGTCTCCGCCTGGCATGCCTACTATGAACTCGGTCCGCTGGACCAAAAGGCCTCCGCAAGCAAGCTCAGCGCAGCCAAAGCAATCTACCGCGATGCGCGGCGCGTCTCGAGCGAACCCTTCAGGACGCTCGGCAGCGCCATCGTGCGCCGCGACCGAAGCTGGGCTTGGGACCGCGTCATCATTCTTCTGCAAAAGAACGCTTGGGACGAAGCAGGCCGAGCGCTCCTCGACGTTCCCCGTCCGGAGCTGCCTGCGCCGCTGGCAACGCTTCAGTACGTGCTTGAAAAGCCGGCGGAATGGTTCAGCAAGCAGTCCTCGCTGGGCTCGCTTCATGCGCGTCTCGGCATTTTCGCCGCGCTGCGCCTTGCCGGAACCAACCCCGAAGCCGCCGAAGCCATCGGGCTCGAGTGTCTCAACCGAAAGGCCGGCGCCTTCTGGCGCGCGCTCCTCTGGTCGCGCTTGGGCTTCCGAGCAGCGACAAGCCTCAATCCCAAGGCGAGCGCGTACTACAGCCGTGCGCCCGAAAATGCGCTGCGTCAGCGTCCGCTCATTGTTCCGCAGTTCGACAGCCTCCAATTTTGGGAAGCGAGAGCGGCGCTTCGAGCCAAAAACTGGCACACGCTCAACAAGGTGATCGACCGCATGCCCGAGCGGCTGCAACGGCTGGAGGCCTGGATCTATTGGAAAGGCAGAGCGCTCGCGGCCCGCGGACTCAAAGACGCTGCGGCTCAGCAGTTCCGGCAGATTGCAGGCAATATGACTTTCTACGGGAAGCTGGCCTGCGATTGGCTCAAGATCCCGTACGCATATGAAAAGCCCGTCAAGACGCCGCCCGCAAGCGAAGAAATCAGCCGCTGGGATGAGGATCCGAGCCTGCAGCGCGCGCAGGCCCTCTACCGCATGAAGCTCTACTTCGAAGGCCACTGCGAATGGAATTGGGCCGCAAGAAGCCTCAAGAGCCGAGACTTCGTTGTGCTGGCCGAGTTCGCCAAGGAAAAGCTCCTCATCCACAGGATGATCAACACGAGCCTTCGTTCGGGCGACGGCATCGTGCAGATCGATCAGCGCTTCCCGCTGCCGCATTTCTCGCTCATCAAGCGAGTGAGCGAAGCGCAGAACATTGAAGCCTCGTGGATCTACGGCCTCATTCGTCAGGAGTCCCGCTTCATTCCCGCCGTGAGTTCTTCGGCCGGCGCGCAGGGACTGATGCAGGTGATGCCGGCGACTGCAGACTGGCTCGCGCAGCGTCTCGGCATCACGAACTACGATCAGCGCCGTCTGACCGGAATCGAAATCAATCTGGTTTTGGGCAGCGCCTATCTGCACATGCTCTACCATGAGCTCGATTCGAGCTACGTGCTGGCGACCGCAGCCTACAATGCGGGACCGGCCCGCGCCCGCGCCTGGCGCGCCGCCGTCGTCGACCCCATGGAAGCGGCCGTCTTCATCGAGACGATTCCGTTCTACGAAACGCGCGACTACGTGAAGAACGTCTTGGCGAACATGCAGACCTATTCGCTGCGGCTCGGGAAGCCGATCGATAATTTCACCGAGTTTCTCGG
>CAZUXQ010000175.1:0-4196 GCA_964624425.1 uncultured Sutterella sp. | reverse complement strand
CGGCTTGTTCAATCTGAGAACGGCTTTGGTAGTACAGCGACTTGGGAACTTGTTATTGAACCGGACTCACGGAGAAGAATGAAAAACCCCCGCTTTTCAGTCAGCGGGGGTTTGAACAGAGCGAAGGTAAGTCAGCAGACTCTGGAGTGAACGACTCAAAGTATCAGCAGGTTCACTGCACCTGTCCCGGAAGAAAAACTGAGTCTGCTGCTAAAGGCTGAGAAATGCTTGCTTCCATTGAGTTTCACCGGCGGCATTCCTGTTGGCGATGCGTCCGAATACAATGCTTTCCGCATTATTGCACGCCCCCTGATAAATGCCGCCCCGGACGGAACCAGGTTCGCCGGTAGCGTAAAGCCGCCCGGCGGGATTGCATTCCGCAATCAGCACCTGTGCCCTGACGTCTTTCTCCGGACCGCCCTGGGTGTTCAGCAGTGAAGGCCGGAAAGCCCGCCTCTTCAGAATTTCACTTCTGATCGGCGCGTCGGTCACGGCGCTCTGCTCCGCGCAGATGGTGACGGTTGAGGAGGGGCAAACCCTGATACTCTGTGTCCGAGCGTTGCTGAGGCTTTGATTCCGGTTGCTCACGCTGCCCCTGACTTCGGCGGCATCAAACCCGGTCACTGTGACAAGCGGCGGGGAAAATTTGACAGGCGCGGCCGGAACCCCGGTGATGGTTCCGGTGACGACAACGACAGTGACAGCGACAACAACGACGAGGACGAAGACCCTGGCGCTTCCAGTCCCGCTGACCCCGTCGGCAACTCCGTCGATCCCAAGTTGTCTGGCGCTGTTCTTTCTGCGATGCGTGCATCGTACCGGCCAGCCGTTGAACTCGATCACCTCACCAACCGGATGGGCGTTGCCAGTTGTAAGGAAGGCGGCAGCGGTTTCTGGCTTCGTATGAACTGCATCGCGCCGGAAACCAACGCCGGCAAGGGCGACTTGAAGAGCTACAGCACGATGGCGCAGGCCGGACGGGACTTCGAAAACCGGGAAGACGGCTGCAGAAGCCTCTTCGGTGCTGCCGTTGACTGCAAGCGGATGGAGTCCGACTGCCAGAATGTCGATGGTGAGGGCAACTCGGATTGCTTCGGTCTGATGGTGCACGGCACCTGGCTTCGGGAGAGCGGCATGGTTTCGGATCTGGCGAACCGCCGGGGTCGTCTGAGCAACGGCTTCGAGATCGTCTCCTTCAACGGCGGGTCGATCAAGGCCGGCTGCCTCAACAATCTGCGGCGAGCCTCTGTGGAGTTCGGCAGCAAGCCGTTGAACCTCCGAGAACGGAGCGGCTTCCCTGCAGTCTCCTCTTTCATCGGACGATGAGCACGCTCGCGGCATCGGGCGAGATGACGCCGCGGGAACTCGCCTCGCGCGTTCTCACGCTTTTCCCCTTCCGGAAGATTTCGACGGACGATTTCCGCACGCTCCTGCGGCATCTCGCGGATACCGACTGCGTGAACATCACCGAAGAGGGCGAGCTCATTCTCGGCATGGCGGCAGAGAAGCTCGTCAACAGCTTTCGCTTCTTCGCGGTCTTCCGGGAGAACATTGAATACACTGTCCGGAGCGGCTCCGAAGAACTCGGCACCATCGTGAGAACGCCGCCCGCAGGAGACAAAATCGCCATTGCAGGACGCGTCTGGGTGACGGACGAAGTAGACAACAGGCGAAGAGTCGTCTGCTGCACGCTCGTAAAGGGGCGGATTCCGGCTTGCTTCGGCGATGCGGCGGGAGACATCCACACCAGGATTCTCGAAAGGCTGAAGGGCGTGCTGGCGGAAGAGAAACCGTATCCCTATCTCATGTGCCGCGCGAGAGCAAGACTCGCGGATGCGAGAGCGGTCTTCCGGAAGTCCGGCATGGACAAGAGAGCCCTGATATCGCTCGGCGGCAGTATGTGGGTTCTGTTCCCGTGGCTCGGAACGTATTTCTTCCTCGCGCTGGAGAGGTTTCTCAAGATTCGCTGTGCTGAGCGGTTAGGTCTTCAGGGTCTCAGTTCTGCGCGGCCCTGTTGGATGCAGTTCAGGATGAAAGCGGGGGACGGAGGATTTCTGCCGGATCATCGCCGAAGAAGCGGCGAAGGCCTTCGATCCGCTCACGCTCGTCTGCCCGAATGAAGTGCCGTACTTCGAGAAGTATGACTTCTATGTTCCTCCCGAGCTTGCACGAAAAGGCTCGCACAGGGCGTTCCGGATGTGGCGGAGATGAAGAGGAGAGTGCTTTCCGGGTTTCCCCTCATTTTGCAGGAAACTATTCTCGTCAATACTAAGCTGTCTCCATCAGGGAGATGATCATCTGTTCATCTATATCAAGGAGGTAGCATGATCCGCATGACATCTCTTTCCGCAGGAGTTTTTGCCGCCTGCCTGAGCTTTGTCGGCGTCTCCGCGGCCATGGTAGTTCCGGCCGAAAAGGCTCCGAGCGCTTTCAAGCCCGGCACCTATGAAGCAACGGTGAACGGTCACAACGCGCCTCTTACCGTCAGGGTGACGGTTTCGAAAGATCGTATTGAGAAGATCGACACAGAACAGAATCTGGAAACAATCGGTGTCGGTCGGGTGGCGCTCAAACTCATGACCGACAAGGTTCTTGACTATCAGTCCCTCGGCGTCGACGCCGTTACGGGTGCCACCGTCACGAGTTCCGCTTTCTACTCGGGCGTTAAGCAGTGCCTCGAGGAGGCCGGAGCCGACATGACGGCGATGACGAAGAAGGTTGAGCAGCGTCCGGCCGGCGAAGCCGTCTACAAGGCTGACGTCGTGGTTGTGGGCGGCGGCGGATCCGGTCTTGCGTCTGCCATCGCTGCGAATCAGGCGGGTGCGAAGAAGGTGATTGTTCTTGAGAAGCTGGGCTTCCTCGGCGGCTCCACGAACGTTTCCGAGGGCGCGCTCAATGCCGTCGACCCGATCCGACAGGGAAGGCAGGGCATTGAAGACAGCATCGAGAAGTTCAGAACGCAGACTCTCAAGGGCGGTCATGACAAAGGGGATCCGGTGCTTGTCGACTATCTCACGAAGAACGCATACGCCGCCGTCGAGTGGCTCGAGGGTCTGGGCGTGAAGTTCAAGGACGAAGTCGGCACGGCAACGGGGGCTCTCTGGCAGAGAAGTCATTATCCGGCCACGCCGTCCGGCAACACATACATCCGCACGTTCGAGCAGGTCATTCGTGATTCCGACGGTGCCATTCAGGTCATTACCGACGCACAGGCGGACGATCTCATTAAGAAAGGCGACAGAATTGCCGGCGTGAAGGCGAAGCACTTCGGGCAGCGCATCGTGGTCGAAGCGGACGCTGTCGTGATTGCCACGGGCGGGTTCGGTGCGAACGTGAAGCTTCGGCAGTCGGTGAATACCGGTGTCTGGAAGGATGTGAAGCTTGACGAGTCGATCGGCTGCACGAACCTCTTCAAAGCCGCACAGGGCGAGGGCATGGAACTTGCCCGGAAGTACGGCGCCGCGCTCATCGGTCTGGATGACATTCAGATTCATCCCTGCGGCACACCCGGCACGGGTCTGATGGAAAACATCCGCACCTCCGGACGCAACCGCATTTTTGCCAACAATGAGGGCGACCGCTTCGTGAATGAAGGTGCGGCCCGCGATGTGCTGGCCGGCGCCATCTTCGCGCAGCCCAAAGGTGAATACTGGATTGTCGTCAACAAAGTCCGGTATCCGAGCCGCGACTGGGTTGATGCCAACGGTGCGACGATCCGCGACATGGTGGCGCTCGGGAGCGTCATAGAAGCCCCGACGCTCGATGAGCTTGCGGAGAAAACCGGCATGAACGCCGACAAGCTCAAGGCGAGCATTGCCGACTACAACGCTGTTGTGGAAGGCAAAGCCGAAGACAAGTTCGGCTTCAAGGCCGATAACAAGGACGATGTGACGCTCACGGAAGGTCCGTGGTATGCCTGCGAGAAAGTTCCGACCGTGCATCATACGATGGGCGGCATCCGGATCAACGACAAGGCTCAGGTTCTCGATGAAAACGGGAAGGTCATCCCCGGTCTGTATGCGGCCGGCGAGGTGACGGGCGGCATCCATGGTTCGAACCGCCTGGGCGGCAATGCTATTGCTGATGTGATGGTTTTCGGCCGCACGGCGGGCACGAGCGCTGCGACATTGCGTTGAGAAGACCGCAGTCTCACGTTCGGAGAGATGATTCCGAAAAGTGAGGCAGGAGTCTGACAG
>CAZUXQ010000174.1:0-4213 GCA_964624425.1 uncultured Sutterella sp. | reverse complement strand
AAACGTCGCGCGTGATCGAGGGATTCTCGCTCTTGCGGGCGATCTTGTCGATCTCATCGATGTAGATGATGCCGATCTGGGCGCGTTCGATGTCGCCGTCGGCCGCCTGCACCAGCTTGGCGACGATGTTTTCGACGTCTTCGCCGACATAGCCGGCTTCCGTCAGGGTCGTCGCGTCGGCGATCGCAAACGGCACGTCCAGCGCCTTGGCTAGCGTCTGCGCGAGGAGCGTCTTCCTGGAGCCGGTCGGGCCGATCAAAAGCACGTTCGACTTCTGCAGCTCGACTTTTTCGCCCGCATCGGCTCCCTTTTCTTCAAGGCTGCGAAGGCGTTTGTAATGGTTGTAGACCGCGACCGAAAGCGTGCGCTTTGCGCGGGTCTGCCCGATCACGTAGTTGTCGAGATGCGCGTAGAGCTCCTTCGGCGTCGGCAGCGCAGGCCTTTCCTTCGGCTTGCCGTTCGCTTCGGGCGGCGGCGCAGCGTCCGCTTCAGCCTGCTTCCCTGTGAGCTCTTCGGACATGCCGAGAATGCATTCGTCGCAGATAAGTTCGCCCTTAAGGCCCTGGAACAGCGCCTTGCAGTCAGACTCGGAGCGCCCGCAGAAGGCGCAGAAACGGGTTTTCGTCATAAATCATTTCGTCCCGCCCAGAAGGCGCTTCGCCTCCGGGAGGGCGCTCAATCTTTGATGTTCGTGGATTACTTGGCGGCTTCGGCGCGGGTCGTAAGCACGCGATCGATGATGCCGTATTCGAGCGCTTCCTGAGCAGTCATCCAGTTGTCGCGGTCGGTATCGCGATGGAGCTCTTCGTAGGAGCGGTTCGTGAAGCCCGCCATCATTTCGTTCATCTGACGCTTGATGAGCATGAGCTGCTTGGCGCGGATTTCAACATCGCTCGCCTGTCCTTCAGCGCCTCCCAGAGGCTGGTGAATCATCACGCGGCTGTGCGGCAGCGCGAAGCGCTTGCCCTTTTCGCCTCCCGCAAGCAGGAAGGCGCCCATGGAGGCGGCCATGCCGAGACAGATCGTGCTCACCTTCGGACGGATGAACTGCATCGTGTCGTAGATCGCCATGCCGGCTGAAACGGAGCCGCCCGGGCTGTTGATGTAGAGCGAAACGTCTTTTTCCGGGTCTTCGCTTTCAAGAAAAAGAAGCTGCGCCACGATGAGCGAAGCCGTCTGGTCGTTCACTTCGGAATTGAGGAAAATGATGCGGTCGCGAAGAAGGCGCGAATAAATGTCGAAGCTGCGCTCGCCGCGCCCGGAATTTTCAACAACGATAGGCACTAGGGACATTGCTTGACCTTTTCATATCAGCGGCCGACGGCGTCGAGCACTTCTGCTTCTCGTGAGTGCGGGCGGGTGCGGCTTCGCACGCGGGGACGCCGCGGACGGCAAATTGCAGGAGAACGCGGATTTCGTTCGAGAACTGCATTATGGCGAATGAACACGAACCCTGCACGGTTTGCGCGTCCCAAAAGCTGCCGGATTCTTGCTCGTTTCGAGCGCCGGCCGCACTTCCCTGCTGCGGCGCCAGCCTCGGCGCGCTGCCGCTTGGCCCCGGAAAGCGAAGCGCCTGCTTGGGCTCTTTGCCGAAACAGGCGCTTCTGCTCATTGAATTCCTGCCTGGGCGTTCGGCGGGCGTCCCTCCGGAGAGCCCTTTCGAACGATCGGCCCGAAGCCTGTCGATTAGAACTGGCCGGACATGACCTTGTCGAATTCGACTTCGACGTCTTCCGTCTTGGCTTTGCCGAGAATGAATTCGGCGGCATTTTCCTCGCGGATGCGGGCGACCATGTTGCTGCGTGAAGCCTGGTCGTTGAGCATGAAGTTCTTGACTTCTTCAGGCTTTTCGTAAGCCGTGGCGATCAGCTCGGCCTGAGCTTCGATCTGTTCGGGCTTGGCATCGAGATTTTCCTTCGCGAGAAGGTCGTGAATGAAGAGACCGAGGCGGACGCGCTTTTCGGCCTCTGCCGTAAAGAGGCCGACCGTGAACTTCGGAATCTGCTTGTCCTTGAGGCCGCGGGCCTTGTACTGGGATACGAGGCCGTTGAGCATGCCTTCGGCTTCCTGGTTCACGAGGAACTTCGGCACGGCATACGTGAGCGAGGCGGAAACGGTTTCGAAGAGTTCGCCGTTCGTCTTGTTTGCGACGCGAGCCTTGACTTCGCGCTCGAGATTCGTCCTGACGTCGGCGCGCATGGCGGCGAGGCCGCCATTGATGCCGAGGCTTGCGGCGAAGGCGTCGTCGACGACCGGATATTCCGGCGCCTCAACGCCCTTCACCTCGATGTCGAATTCGACCGTCTTGCCGGCGAGATTCTTGGCGCCGTAGTCTTCCGGGAAAGTAAGCGGGAAGGTCTTCTTGTCGCCCTTGGCCATGCCGCGGACGGCATCCTCGAATTCGGGAAGCATGCGGCCCTGGCCGAGGACGAAGCGGAAGCCCGTGGCGGATCCGCCTTCGAAGGCTTCGCCGTCGAGACGGCCCGCAAAGTCGCACGTGACGGCGTCTTCGTCCTGAGCGGCGCGGCCTTCTTCGGCATGGTACGCGACGCGCTGCTTCTTCATGACGTCGATCGTTTTGTCGACGGCGGCTTCGTCGACCGTGCAGACGTAGCGCTTCAGCGACAGCGAAGCGAAGTCGAGCGTCGGGATTGACGGCATGACTTCAAACTTGGCAGTGAAGCTCATCACGCCTTCTTCTTCGGACTTGACCGGTTCGATTTCAGGATTGCCGACGACGGCGAGCTGGGACTGGCGGGCGGCTTCAACCCAAGCCTGGCCGATCTTTTCGTTGACGGCGTCTTCGAAAGCCTTAGCGCCGTACATGCCGCGAACGTGGTTCATCGGCACGTGGCCGCGGCGGAAGCCCGGCATGCGCGCAGTCTTGGCGTAGCGCTTGAGAGCCTTTTCGACGAGAGCGTTCACTTCTTCGGTGCTGACCTTGAGCGTGATCGTGCGTTCGAGCGTGTTGACGGCGGCGCCGGCTTCAGCGCCGGGAGCCTGTTCAACGGCGGCTTCTTCAATCTTTTCTTCAGTCATCGCTATTTCTTTTAAAAACTCCGAGAGCCTCGCTTTGGAGCGCCTTCGGAGGCGTTGAGAACACTTCCGCACGGCGTATGAAGCGTGCAAAAGCTCGAGAAATCTGCATTCCGCGCGTCCGTTTCCGCTTCGCTCCCGCCGTCGGCCGACGGCATGCGCGAAGTGGAAAAGACGATAAAGAGTTGATTATACCTGAGCCGGACTTCCGTCGATCGGAATTCTTTCGCCATCGCGCTGAATTTCGAGCATTTTCCGCCCGCAGCCCGAAATCCGGCCCGCATTGCGGTATTCTTGCGGCGTTTTGATTGTCTTCCTTCGCCTTTCCCGCGGGCAGTCGCGGCTGAAGCAGGCGTCATTGCAGTCCGACGGCCAAAACCAATATGCGGATGAGGCGCATCATTTTTATTGGCTCGCCTTGCGTTCGGCCTCAAGGCGCATGCCGATCAGCCGTCCGCCGCGGGAAAGCACCAAAGAACGCGCAGGACTGCAGCCGGCGCCTATGGTTCAGTCTATGGAACAATCACTTGGAACGATAGGGCTTTGCGCGAATTTTCGCGAAGAGCCGAAGCATGGTTTCTCAGACTCGCGGATCAATTTTCGGCATATTGCTCCCTGCCGTCCGCAATCAGATTTGCAGCACCAAGAGAACGTATGTACAGTCTCGGCATTGATCTCGGCTCCACCACCATCAAGTACGTCATGCTCGACGAGGCGGGTCGGGACATCGCGCACGACTATCTCCGCCACCAGAGCGCCGTTTCCGCGACGCTCCTTCTGGCGATGGATTCGCTCGCGAAGAAGCTCGCCGACGCAGTTTCCGCGCCCGAGCGCGGCCTCGTCGTGCGCTTTTCCGGTTCGGGCGCGCTCGGCATGGCCGAATCTCTCGGCGCGAAGTTCGTGCAGGAAGTTCTCGCCGCATCCATCTATCTGAAGCACCGCACGGACGACCTTGACTGCGCGGTGGAATTGGGCGGCGAAGACGCGAAGCTTCTTTATTTGTCGAACGGCGTCGAACTGCGCATGAACGAAGCCTGCGCGGGCGGCACGGGCGCCTTCATCGACCAGATGGCGAGCCTGCTCGACACCGACGCGGCCGGCCTCGACGCCATGGCGCGCGAAGCGAGCATCTCGCACCCGATTGCGTCTCGCTGCGGCGTCTTTGCGAAAACCGACG
>CAZUXQ010000173.1:0-4218 GCA_964624425.1 uncultured Sutterella sp. | reverse complement strand
AATTTCACCGTCTGCCCGAACCGGGCTGGGCAGAATTCGTCACGACGGCCCGAATCGCCAGGCGGCTTGCGGATTTGGGCTGCAGGATCATGCTCGGCGAGGAATTCATTTTGCCGGAATTCGTGCGCGGCCGCGATCCTTCGGCGGCCGCGCTCGGCAAAGTGCGCGCGCTCTCCGAGGGCGTTTCCCAGGAGCTCCTCGAACGCATGGGCGAGTATCCGGGCCTCATCGCCGAATGGGATACGGGCCGCCCCGGCAGAACCGTGGCGATCCGCTTCGAACTCGACGGCCTTCTCCTCGAAGAGCCTTCGAGCGCCGATCATCTTCCTGCCAAGGAAGGCTTTGCGTCCGTCGTGCACGGCGTGATGCACGCCTGCGGCCACGACGGCCACATGGCGGTCGCGTGCGGGCTGGCGCGCTTCATCGCCGCCAATACCGAAGAGCTTGCCGGGAAGATCATCTTCATTTTTCAGCCGGCGGAAGAGGGCTCCCGCGGCGCATATCCGATCGTGAAGTCGCGTCTTCTCGACAAGGTCGACTTCATTCTCTGCGCGCATCTCGGCGTCGACGTCGAAGCAGGGGTGGTCGTAGCCGCGCCTGAAAAATTTCTCTGCACGACGAAGATCGATTTTGAATTCATAGGGAAGCCCTCGCATGCCGGCCAGCAGCCGCAGCAGGGCCGCAACGCGCTTTTGGCCGCCGCCAACGCCGCAATGAGCGTCATGGCGCTTCCGCGCCACGCCGACGGCATGACGCGCGTGAACGTCGGCACGCTCCATGCGGGCGAAGGCCGCAATGTGGTGCCGAGCCGCGCGACGATGGAAGTCGAAGTGCGCGGCGAAAATGAAGCGGTCAACCGCGATCTCGCGTCGGAAGCGCTGCGGCGCTGCGAAGGCGCGGCGATGAGCTTCGGCGTCGAATGCCGCCGGCGCATCGTGGGCGAAGCCGTCGATTTCGTGCCCGACGAATCCGTAGCGCAGATGATTACGGTCTGCGCGCGCCGCGCCCGCTTCTGCCGCAAGGTTGTGCCGACGCTTCCCTACAACGGTTCGGACGACGGCACGCTTCTCATGCGCTGCGTTCAGGAGCACGGCGGCAAGGCCGGGTACTTCATGGTCGGCGCGTCGCGCGGCGCGCTGAGCGCCGAGCCTGCGATCGACTTCGACGAGCATGCGCTCGCGACGATGTACGACACCTATGCGCATCTTCTTACGGCCTTGATGGGCAGATGGCGTTCGAAATAATTCGCGCCCGGCCAGGCAGAAAGCCCCGGCTTTCCGGAAGATTCATTTTTCGGATCTGCGGCTTTCGCCGTGCTTGAAGCGCTGTTTCGGACGGATCAGCCGTAAAGCCCTTCCTGGGCGCCGTAGAGCATGTCTTCGACGCGCTTCGGCCTCGGGTAGAGCACGCAGTCTTCGCCGTCGCTGTGGCACATCCAGTCGTGCGCGGCCTGAAGCTGCGAAGCCTTGAAGGAGATGAATTCGCCGCTTCGGATGTAGCCGGCCGTCTGAACGAGATGCGAGACGATCTTGTCGAGCGTGACGGACGATGCTCCGATGGCGGATTCGATGTGCAAGCGTCGGCCGGGCACCGGCATCACGACGATGTCGCCCTTGCCGGGGACGTTTTCGATCGTGCCGAAGTAGACTGCCCAGGAGAGGAGCAGGGCCTCGAAGCGAACGGCTGCGTTCATGAGCGCGAGAAGAGCGAAGCCCTGGCGGTCGCAGAGATTCATGATTTCCATCTGCGTGAAGAGGATCTTCAGAAACTCGACCGAGGCGTCGTGAAGAAGCGCTTCCATCTGCACGTGCGAAATGCCGTAGAGAATGCAGTTTGAGATCGTGATGTAGCGGCCGATTGCGGGACGGCGCGTGGCCCAGTTGAGGTTCCCCGCGGCGAAGCGGTAGGTCGTGCTGTAGGCGATGGCGCCCACGCCCGACTGGCCGTCCAGAGTCGACGCAATGCGGCCCGAGAGGCCTTGATCCAAGTAGTAGAAGCCGGTTACCTGGGGCGTCGGAAAGATGCAGCGGTTGGGCGGGAGCTCAACGCGCTCGCCGTGCTTGAGAAAAAACTCGCGAAGAACCGGATGAAGCGGATATCCGATCCAAGGCAGAGTAGGAAGATGCGGGCCTCTGGGCGAAGACCAAGGGCCGCAGAACCGCTTGGTCGCGATTGCCTGATACCATTTTTCGGAGAATTTTTTCATAGCTTGCGCATATTACATGCATATTGCTGAAATCTGATTTCAGCGCTTCCATTCCGGCAGATATTTGGATCGCTCAAGGTATTTTAAGGCGGCGTTTCTCATGCATTTCGTCCGCTTGATCACCCGCGCGCAGTACGTGCAGAAGAGCTGCTGCAGGACATCTGCCGGCCGCTTGAGCGTCGTGTTCGGCTCTTTCGAAAATCTCGGCGCCGGATTGAATCCTTCCAATCCGCTTTTGCGCTCATTTTCACGTTCTTCTTCATCTCGGGATGCGCGGCTTCGTCTTTGCCGCGCGCGTCCTTTCCAGCTGACGCGTCGATGGACATCGCAGCGCCTCATCTTTGCCGTTTTCGGGCCGCAAAGCTTTCTGCGGGCGGCTGATGCTCAGTCTACCCGGCGGCGAGTCGAATTTTTTTGCCTGAATTTCTTTCGTTTCTGCCTCTTTCTTTCGAGCGCTTTTTCTTTGGCGTCGCTCGTCGGGACGCCTTTCCTCGGAGCAGCGCGATTTGACCGAACCGGCTTGCCGCTTTCGGCGGCGTCTCGAAGCTTCCGTGCCTGCCGTCCGGGCAGAAACGCCGAATTGTGCCGAAATCTTCCGAAAGGGATAGAATTCGTTCGGTTTTTTCGAACAATCGGCAAGTTGCTTCAGCAATTCCTAAGGGAATTTGACAAAATTAATCACCAAACTAATTGGGTTAATTAATTAGAAGTAGTTTTCTAGAATTCGCTTCCGTAATGAAGCGGTGCGGGTGGAATGCGCCTCATCGGGAAGCTTGAGTCCTCTCTTTCCTGCGTTCCAAGACTCTTCTTGGCGAAAGGGGACGCACGAGATTCGAAACCGCTTCATTTTGGATGGCAGGTTCGGCGAAGCAGACGAACAGAACTTGCCTCAAGCAAAAAAAGAGAATACCTTTCAAAGGAGAAAAGGCAATGACAATGCAGCTTTCCCGCCGCAAGCTCCTCGGTTCGGCCGGCGCTCTTTCCATCGGTCTCGGCGGCTTCGTGCGCACCGTTTCTGCGGCAGAAGCCAAGGACATCAAGTGGGACGAAACCACGGACTTCCTCATCGTCGGCACCGGCTTCGCCGGCCTCGCCGCCGCTCTCGAAGCCTACGGCCTCGGCATGAAGCCCAATGAAATCATGGTCGTCGACAAGATGCCGACCGCCGGCGGCAACTCCATCATCAACGGCGGCGCCGTTGCCGCTGCGGGCACCGACATGCAGGAAAAGGAAGGCATCAAGGACAATCCCGACCTCCTTTACGCCGACATTCTCAAGGCCGGCGGCGGCCTTGCCCATCCGTCCCTTGCCCGCCGCATCGCCGACGAATGCGTTGAGAACTTCTATTGGCTGCGCGACACGATCGGCGTCAAGTTCAAGGCCGTCACGTTCCACGGCGGCCACTCCGTCAAGCGCTCCCACGCCGTGACGAACAACTCCGGCTCCGGCTTCATCAACCCGATGCTCGCCAAGCTCAAGGAATACGGCATTGAGCCGCGTCTGCGCACCATTGTCGACGAACTCATCGTCAACGACAAGAAGTGCGTCCTCGGCGTCAAGGCCCGCATCAACTACCGCTTCGGCAACGAAAAGTCCGGCAAGACGATCTACATCCGCGCCGCGAAGGGCGTGCTCCTCGCTTCGGGCGGCTTCAGCCAGAACGTCAAGATGCGCATGTCGCACGACCCGCGCCTCAACGAAAAGTTCGACTCCACGAACCATCCGGGCGCCACGGGCGAAATGATTCAGGAAGCCCAGGAAATCGGCGCCAACACGATTCAGATGGACTGGATCCAGCTGGGGCCGTGGACCTCGCCTGACGAAAAAGGCTTCGGCATCGCTCCGCTCTTCGTCGAGTCCGCTCTCGGCTATGGCCCGATGATCGATCCGGAAACGGCCAAGCGCTTCGTCCAGGAATCCGGCAACCGCAAGGTGCGCGCCGACGCCATCGTCGCCATGGGCCCCCCGGCCGTCATCTACACGGCGCTCAAGAACGCCCAGACCGCGATCAT
>CAZUXQ010000172.1:0-4223 GCA_964624425.1 uncultured Sutterella sp. | reverse complement strand
AAAAATAATTGCAGTTTTTGTTTTGTCAATACCTTTTCTGGTGCGTTCGCCCTGGCCGACCGCTGTTCCCGCAGGAAAAGAATCAAATCCGCACCGCTCGACGAATCCGTCGATCAATGGGATCGATGCCGTTCCTTCCGATGGGTGGGGATTGCTTCAGAAAGCCTTCTCGGGAGGGCAATATCCCTCGCGATCGGTCGATCCTGCGGCGGCCTAAGCAGCATTCATTTCCCGCAAGGATCCGGCAATCCTTTTTTCGCCTTCTTTCCGGCGATTCGAAAGCTGATCCAGGCAGAGCGAACGCCCTTGAGAATTTGAATCGATCAATTCGATCAAAGCGAAGGAGGCTGCCCCGGCGTCGACGACGCGGCCGGGAAGATCAGCCGGCCGCCAGTGAAGAAAGCCGCTGAAGAATGAATGCGGAAGCGATGTTGCCGTGGGAGGGAATCGCCGTCTTGCATGACGATTCAGCGGCTGCCTGGATTGATCTTGTCTTGAATCATCCAGTACGTGAAATTCCCGGCATTGCTGCTGGGGTCCAGCCGCCGCTTTCCCGGCAGGCGTCGTGATTCGTTGGAAAGTGCGGAAAGTCGACAATGAGGCCGCTTCATGGACGACGCAGGCGCTTCTCGTCCTCCTGAATTTCGACGAAGAAGCTGCGGCATTTTCCGCGCATTCTCAAATAAATGCGTTCTTTCCGGCAGAGCCGCCGCATCAAAGACTTCTCCGAGCGATTTCCGCGGCTTCTCCTGCGTTTTCTCCTGCGCCAGCAAGTGCAGAAAGGAGCGCTTGCGGCAGATGCGGGGGAAAGAACGGTCGCCTATGAAGAATCGAGCCCGACGGCCGCAAAGTCCGTCGGGGATTCAGAAAAGAAAAAAGGAACGGAGCTGCTTTGCCGCTAATCCTCTTCCGCAAACGCTTTCTCTCGGCCGGCTCTCACCGATGGAAGCACTACGATCGCGAGGAGGAAGGCGGAGACTGCAAGAAGCGCCGCCGAGATCGGTCCCTGGACGAAGGTCATCAGGTCGCCGCGGGAAAGAAGGAGCGCGCGGCGCAGGTTTTCCTCAAGCATCGGTCCCAGAATGAAGCCCAGGAGCAGCGGCGCGCATTCGCAGCCGAACTTCCCGACCACCCAGCCGAAGATGCCGAAGATGATCGTCATCCAAATGTCGAAGGGATTATTGTTGATTGAGTAGACGCCGATCGCGCAGAAGGTGAGGATTGCCGGATAGAGAAGGCGGTAGGGGACGCGGAGAAGCTTCACCCAGAGGCCGATCAGCGGAATGTTGAGGATCACGAGAAATACGTTCCCGATCCACATCGACACGATGAGGCCCCAGAAGAGCGACGGGTTGTTCTGCATCACCTGCGGACCCGGCGCGATGTCGTGCAGCATCAGGGCGCCGATCATGAGGGCCATGACTGCATTCGAGGGAATGCCGAGCGTGAGCATCGGAATGAAGCTTGTCTGCGCGCCGCCGTTGTTGGCTGATTCCGGCCCCGCGACGCCGCGGATGTTGCCTTCGCCGAAGGGCGGATCGGCCTTGTCGCCCGCGAGCTTCTTTTCAAGGGTGTAGGAGGCAAACGACGAAAGGAGAGCGCCGCCGCCCGGCAAAATGCCGAGAAGCGAACCCAAAATCGTGCCGCGGGCGATCGGGCCAGCGCTTGCCTTGAATTCTTCCTTCGAAGGCAGGAGGCTGCCGATCTTCGCAGGCATCGGTTCGCGCGCGCCCGAGACTTCGATGTTGCGGATGATTTCCGCAAAGCCGTAGACGCCCATCGAGAGCGCGACGAAGTCGATGCCGTCCATGAGTTCGTCGACGCCGAAGACGTAGCGAAGCGCCCCTGAGTTGACGTCCATGCCGATCGTGCCCAGAAGGATGCCGATGAAGATCATGCCGACGGCCTTGAGAAGCGAGCCCGACGCGAGCACGATGGCGCCCACCAAGCCCACCACCATGAGGCTGAAGTATTCCCGGGGACCGAACTGAAAGGCGACTTCCGTCAAGGGCTGCGCAAAGGCGGCGATGAGAACGGTGGCGAAGCACCCGGCGATGAAGCTCCCGATTGCGGCGATGCCGAGAGCGGCGCCCGCTCTGCCGCGCTTGGCGAGCTTGTTGCCGTCCAAGCACGTGACGACTGCTGAGGCTTCGCCCGGAATATTGACGAGAATGGCTGTCGTCGAGCCGCCGTACTGCGCGCCGTAGTAGATGCCTGCGAGCATGATGAGCGCGGACGATGGGTCGAGCGAATACGTGATCGGCAGAAGCATCGCAACGGTCGCGACCGGACCCATGCCGGGCAGAACGCCTACGAGCGTGCCGAGCGTGACGCCGATGAGGCAGTAGAGAAGGTTCTGAAGAGAGACGGCCGCCTGAAGACCAATCCAGAGATTGCTGATGAGATCCACGATGCGCTCCCGTCAGAAAAATGTCGGCCAGATCGGAACGATAAGGCCCAAGCCGCCGATGAAGAGCGCCGCAGAGAGCGCCGTGAGGAAAATCGCGGAGACGACCGCATCCTTCCACTTGAAGGACGGATGCGCAAGCGAGGCGATCACGATCATGAGGCCGATCGAGAGAGCGAAGCCGAGCGTCAGCAGCGTGGCCGCATAAAACGCGGCCGAGAGAAAGATGAGGCCGGCGGCCATGGGCTTGCCGAACGGAATGCGCGTGCTTTCGCCGTCGGCGGGCGCAACGAGCACGGCTTTGACTGCAATGATGAGGCCCGTGATGATGAGGCCTGCGGCGGCGATCGTCGGAAAGTACGCCGGCCCCATGCGGGCGAGCGTTCCGAGCTCGTTGTCGCCGAGCGCGGCGATCGCCGTGATGCCGAGCACCATGTAGAGGAGTCCGGCGCAGAAATCCTGGTGGTTTTTGATCATGCTTGAAGAGAGCAAATCGTCTGCGAGTTGGTCTGCATATGCGTCTGCAAAACAAATAATTCTACTCGTTCGGCCGCGCCGCCGCATTTCGCGTTGCGCGAGCGCCGGCGGCCGGGCAGGCTGCGCAGAAGAAAAAAGGCCGACGCCGCAAACTCTGCTTCTCTCCGAAAGAGATGCCTTCAAGAGCTCGGTGCCGGACCTTTTCTCGGGAGCTTCGGGCAGGAGCCGAATTAGTCGACGCGTGCGCCCGAAAGCTTCACCAAGACTTCGTACTTGGCCTTTTCGTCGGCGATCATCTGCCTGAATTCGTCCGGCGAGCTGGGTTTGGCTTCGGCGCCGAAGGCGGCGAACTTTTTCGTCATCGCTTCGTCGGAGAGCGCCGGGACGATTGCGTCGTTCAGGGTCTGCACGACGTCGTCGGGCGTGCCGCCCGGCACCATCAGGCCGAACCACGTATAGATGTCGAAGTCGGACACGCCCGCTTCGGCCATCGTCGGCGCTTCAGGCAGAAGCGGCGTGCGTTCCTTCGTCGTCACGGCAAGCGCGATGAGCTTGCCCGCCTTGATGTTGGCGCTCGCGTTGGCGAGGTTGTCGAAGATGAGGTCGGTCTGGCCCGAAAGCACGGAAAGGAGTGCGGGGGAAGCGCCTGCGAAGGGGATGTGCACCATGTCGATGCCCGTCTTGTTCTTCAAGAGTTCTCCCGACATGTGGCCGGCCGAGCCGTTGCCGCCAGATGCGTAGTTGAGCCGGCCCGGATTGGCCTTTGCGTAGCCGATGAGGTCCGTCAAGGTTTTGACGCCCGTGCGCCGCGAGAATTCGGGCGTAATGACGAGAACGTTCGGGCACGTCGCGACGAGCGTGACGGGCTTGAAGTCCTTTTCGGCGTCGTAGGGAAGCTTCTTGAAAAGCCACGGGTTGATGGCGTGCGTCGCGACCGCGGCCATGACGAGCGTGTAGCCGTCGGGCTTTTCGTGCGAGACGTACGCAACGCCGACATTGCCGCCGGCGCCCGGGCGGTTTTCCACGACTACCGTGCCGAGCTTCGGGGCGGCGGCTTCTGCGATCGCGCGGGCGGCCACGTCAAGCGGACCTCCCGGCGGATACGGCACCACGATGCGGAGCGGCCGTCCGCCTTCGCCCTTCAGCATCGCGGCAAGCGTCGTCGTCGGGAAGCAGGCGACGCCGCTCAATGCCGCTGCGCCGATGGCTCCCATTAAATTGCGGCGTTTCATAGAAATTACCTCTTCTTTTGTTTGGATTGATCTTGCTCGGCGCATTCGGGCGTCGCAAGGCGTCCGGCGCTGCAGTTCAGGGTCATTTAATCATGCCCGAGCGCCCT
>CAZUXQ010000171.1:326-4235 GCA_964624425.1 uncultured Sutterella sp. | reverse complement strand
GTCGATCCAATCGAAGGAATTGTTCTCGATGCAAATGGCCCAGTCTCGGACCGATTCATAGGAAATGCTCGGCTCTCGAACTAAGGCTTTCCGAGGCACGAAATGCAAAAGCCCTTCGCAGGCTTGCTGTCTTGTCGCTTGCGGCATCCGCATCGCTTGGACTCCGTAAGTGTCCAAAAGCTGATGCCGCTTAAAAGCTGGCGCAAAGAAAAAGCCGCCGATGCTTCCTTCAGACTGTCGACGGCTTGAAATTCGGGTGGCGCGGCTGGCAGGATTCGAACCCACGACCCTCTGGTTCGTAGCCAGATACTCTATCCAACTGAGCTACAGCCGCGTCAATTCCATGCATTCTGCCGACTCTGCATCTGGAAGACAAGTCGAAAGTCGAGAAATACCTTGTTTGCGGGACCCTGATCCTGCAGGCGCATCAGCTTCTTGGGGGCGGCGTCTGCCGCATCAGATTGGACAGGTCTTATGCCTGATCGACAAGAAAGGCGCCGACCGTTAAAATGCGCTGATTTTCTCGAAGGCGCCGCATGCAGGACTGCCGCCGCGCGCTGTCGGTTCTCATGCGCGTTTTTTCGACCCTCCCTCTCTCACGACGACCGTCTCTACGCGTGCGGTCTGGAAAAAACAGAATGACGCCTCGACTGAGTCTGCGCAATATAACGAAGCGCTATCCGGGCATTGTCGCCAGCGACCGCGTATCAATGGAGCTTGCGCCCGGGGAAATTCTTGCCGTGCTCGGAGAAAACGGCGCAGGCAAGTCCACGCTCATGAAGATCATCTACGGGGCGACAAAGCCCGACGAGGGAGAAATGGCGTTCGACGGCAAGCTGCTTTCGGCGGGAAGTCCGGCGCACGCGCGCTCGCTCGGCATCGCCATGGTGCATCAGCACTTCGCGCTTTTCGACACCCTGACGGTTGCCGAAAACGTGGCGCTCGGCCTCACGAAGTCGATGAGCCTTGCGGCCGTCGCCGAGGAAGTCGTCCGATTAGGCGAGCGGTACGGTCTCGAAGTCGATCCCAACGCCGTCGTGATGGAGCTCTCGATGGGCGAGCGCCAGCGCATCGAAATCATCCGCGCGCTGATGACCAACCCGAAGCTCCTCATTCTTGACGAGCCCACGTCGGTGCTCACGCCGCAGGCCGTGCGCAAGCTCTTTGCGACGCTGCATCGCCTCGCCGGCGAAGGCGTCTCGATTCTCTTCATTTCGCACAAGCTCGATGAAATCCGCGAGCTTGCCGACCGCTGCGCGGTGCTTCGCGCGGGCAAGATCGTCGCGACCGTCAATCCGAAGGAAGAAACGGAAGCTTCGCTTGCGCGCCTCATGATCGGCGCCGAGCCGCCCGTCGTGAGCGAAGCCGAAAGCGAACCGGGCGAAGTGGTCTTTGAACTCAGGAACGTTACGACGCCCGGCACGGAACTCGTCTGCGGCACTGCATCTGCGTCGCTTGCCGTTCGCCGGGGCGAAATCGTCGGCATTGCCGGCATTTCCGGCAATGGTCAGGCGCGTCTGATGGCGGTCGCTTCGGGCGAATACCGCGTCGAGCCTGAAAAGGTTCTCCTTTTCGGCGATCCGGTCGGTCATCTGGACGCGAAGGCGCGCCGCATTTCGGGTCTTCGCTATGTGCCCGAACAGCGCTTGGGCCACGCAGCCGTGCCCGAGCTTTCGCTTGCGGCCAATACGTATCTCACGGGCGACGGCTTCGTGCGTCGGGGCTTCATCCTGCGCGAGAAGGCCCGCTCATTCGCCGAGACCGTCGTCGAGCGCTTCTGCGTGAAGACGACCTCGATCGACAAGGCCGCAAGCAGCCTTTCGGGCGGGAATCTGCAGAAATTCATCATGGGGCGCGAAATTCTGAACCGCCCCCGCGTGCTTCTCGTCAATCAGCCCACCTGGGGCGTCGATATCGGCGCGGCGGCCGCGATCCGCAACGCGCTCATGCGTCTGAGAGACGACGGCGCTGCAGTGATCGTCGTCTCGGAAGAGATCGACGAACTCTTCGAAATGTCGGACCGCATCGCCGTGATGTGCCGAGGCGCGCTCTCGCCGGCCGTGCCCAAGAAGAGCATCAATATTGAAGAAGTCGGCCGCTGGATGTCCGGACTCTGGCCGGACTCGCCCTTCGCTCATGGCGGCGAAGGCCGCACTGAGGAGAATGCGAAGTGATCAAGCTTCCGGTGGCCGTCGTGCCGCGTCAGGAGCCGCAGAAGGCTCTGGTCTGGATCTCTCCCGTGATTGCCGTCGTCCTCACGATCGCGACGGGCTTCTGCCTGTTTGCCGCGCTCGGTCAAGACCCGGCGGCGGCGCTCAAGACTTTCTTCATCGCGCCGCTCGATTCGCTGCGCGGCTGGAGCGAACTCTGCATCAAGACGACGCCGCTGCTTCTCTGTGCGGTCGGTCTTGTCGTCTGCTTCAAGTCCAACATTTGGAACATCGGTGCGGAAGGCCAGCTGATCGCGGGCGCGATCGCGGGCGGCATTGCCGCGCTGCAGTGCGAGCCCGACGCGGGCGGCTGGTACGTCGCGGTCGTCATGCTTGCATCGGCCGCAGGCGGCGCGCTCTGGGGCGCCTTCACCGCGCTCCTGCGCCACAAGTTTCATGCAAACGAAATTCTGGTCTCTCTGATGCTTGTCTACGTGGCTCAGTTCCTGCTTGCGTGGGCCGTTCAGGGGCCGATGCGCGATCCGATGGGCTTCGGCTTCCCGCAGACGAAGCTCTTTGAAGCAGGCGCGCTTCTGCCGATTCTCATCGCAGGCACGCGTCTGCATCTGGGCGTCGTCATCGCGCTTCTTGCCGCTGTCGGCATCTGGGTGCTGATGGACAAAACGGCGCTCGGCTTCCAGGTGAAGGTTTCGGGCATGGCGCCGCTCGCCGCCCGCTATGCGGGCTATCATCCAGGAAAGCTCATTTGGATCTCGATGCTCGTCTCCGGCGCGCTCGCGGGCCTCGCGGGCGGCATCGAAGCGAGCGGTCCGCTCGGGCAGCTTACGCCTGCTGTTTCTCCGGGCTACGGCTTTGCGGCCATCATCGTGGTCTTCGTCGGCCGTTTGTCGCCTTTGGGCTGCATTCCGGCGGCCTTTCTCATGGCGCTCTTCTATCTGGGCGGGGAACTCGCCCAGAGCCGTTTGGGGCTGCCGTCGTCCATCACCGGCGTTTATCAGGGACTGCTTCTTTTCTTCATCCTTGCCTGCGACGCGATGATCTTCTATCGCCTTCGCTGGACGGGCTTGGCCAAGGAGGGCTGATAAATGAGCTTGGCCGCATCCATCATTTCTTCGACGCTCAACGCAGGCACGCCGCTTCTCATCGCTGCCGCGGGCATCGTGATTCATGAAAAGTCCGGCGTTCTCAATCTCGGCATCGAAGGCATCATGCTGATGGGCGCCGTGACGGCGTTCGGCGCGACGCTTGCAACGGGCAGCTTTGCGCTCGGCTTTCTTGCCGCCATCGGCGTCGGTCTTCTGCTCGGGCTTCTCTTCGCCTTCTTCACGATCGGCATGTATGCCAATCAGTACGCAGCCGGGCTTGCGCTGACGCTTTTCGGCACGGGCCTTTCGGCGTTCATCGGCAAGCCTCTTCAGGGCGCGGCGCTGCCTTCGCGCGCGCCGATCGGCATTCCGGGCCTGCAGGACATTCCTTTTGCAGGCGAAGCGTTCTTTTCGCAGCATTTTTTCGTCTACGCCGCGCTTTTCATGATCGCGGGCGTATGGCGGTTTCTTTTCCGCACGCGCGCGGGCCTCATTCTTCGCGCCGTCGGGGAAGAGCCGAAATCGGCCTATGCGCTCGGCGTTCCCGTTCGCCTCGTCCGCTTTCTGGCAGTGCTTTTCGGCGCGGCCTGCGCCGGCTTGGCGGGCGCTTATCTCTCGCTCGTCTATACGCCCTTGTGGGCTGAAGGCATGAC
>CAZUXQ010000171.1:0-316 GCA_964624425.1 uncultured Sutterella sp. | reverse complement strand
CGGCGGGCCGCGGCTGGATCGCGCTCGCGCTCGTCACCTTTGCGACGTGGCGTCCCGCCCGCGTGGTCGTCGGGGCCTATCTCTTCGGCGGCGCGACGATGCTGCAGTTTGCCTTCCAAGGCATGGGCATTCCCATCTCGCCGCAATTCATGGCGATGACGCCGTATCTCGCGACGATCCTCGTGCTGGTGCTCATCTCGCGCAATCCCGCATGGATTCGCCTCAATGTGCCGGCGTCGCTTGGAAAGACCTTCACTCCGCAGGGCTGAGGTTGTTCGAAAATCGAAAAGATGAAGGGAAGCAGCGCGGCGCGCGT
>CAZUXQ010000170.1:4068-4332 GCA_964624425.1 uncultured Sutterella sp. | reverse complement strand
CTGCAATCATTGGCTTCGGCGGGGATTGGCGTCTTTGGAACTGAGAAACTCGGGAGAAAACGAGAGCGAAGCGCCGTCTCGGTAGAGCGTTCCGCTGGCCGGCTCTCCGCGAGCTCGCCATTCAGCCTGACGATCTCCTCATTCCCTTTGTTGATCAACCCATTCCCAACCAACTCACCTGCAAAGTTTTTGCACTCTCCATCCGTTGCATTCCGCTTCCCGCCATCATGCGCTCGACCGAGCGCTGCTTCTTCCCGGAACACT
>CAZUXQ010000170.1:0-4058 GCA_964624425.1 uncultured Sutterella sp. | reverse complement strand
CCGATCCCGGCAGTGCCGGCCTTCCTTTGCGCCTGGGTTGAACTTTGAATTCTTCAGGATGGATGCGGCGGGGCAAATTCACGGCAGAAGTGCCGGGTCAGGCGCTTTGAATTGACCTGCTTTTTCCGAGCTTGACGCGTCTGAAAATCGATCTTCTTCCCTTTCTGCTGAACTTTGAAAAATGCCCGAGAAAATGCCGTTAGAATAAGCGCACTTTTTATCGGAAACCGCGAGGAGAGAAGCTTCTCGTCGTCCCGTTTCGCCAGCCAACCAAGCGCATTCATTGCGCGCATCCCGCATCATGACCGAAATCGATTGGATCATTCTGGCCTTGCTGCTTATTTCGACTGCCGTCGGTATCGTTCGCGGCGTCGTGCGCGAGGTGCTTGCCATCGCCGGCTGGATCATCGGGATTCTGCTTGCAATGAACTTCGCAGGCGATCTTGCGGAAGCCGTTCCGCTCGAGAGCATCGGATATCTGCCGCGCGTCATGATCGCGTCGATTCTCATTCTCGTCGCCGTGCTTTTCATCTGCGGGATGTTCGGCCTCCTGATGCGCCGCCTGATGGAGGCGGCCGCCATTACGTTTGAAGACCGCGCTGTCGGCGCGATCTTCGGGCTTGCCCGCGGCGTGGTCGTCGTCTGCGCCTGCGTCTTCCTTTTCGGCATGCCGGACGCCATTCATTCGAGCAAGATGTGGCGCCAGTCCGTTCTGATCGGACCGGCCGAAGCGCTCATCGAATGCTCCATGCCTTATCTGCCCGACTGGATCGCCGACATGCGCCGATCTTATCGAGGCGCCATCCTCTAAGAGCCATGAAGATCCAGCGCTTCGCCTCCGCAGCTCAAGACCAAAAGCCGGAGGCGAAAGTGCATGTCGGTATCTTCATGCGAAGAAACTTTTCAGCTTTTATATTGATGCGCGGCCTGCTCGCTTCCGAAGCGGGCTCTCTTTTTGTTGAGGTTACTGCTCATGTGCGGGATTGTTGCCATTCTCTCGAATGAACCGGTCAACCAGCGGCTTTACGATTCTCTTCTCCTTCTGCAGCATCGCGGTCAGGATGCTGCAGGCATCGCGACGATCGACGGTCTTCAGTTTCACATCTACAAGGCCATGGGCCTCGTGCGCGACGTCTTCCGCACCCGCAACATGCGCGATCTGACGGGGAATGCCGGCATCGGCCACGTCCGCTATCCGACGCAGGGCTGCGCAGGATCGAATCAGGAGTCCCAGCCTTTCTACGTGAACGCGCCCTACGGCATCATGCTTGCGCACAACGGCAATCTCACGAACGCCGAAGCGCTCAAGCAGGTGCTTTACGAAAAGGATCACCGTCACATCAATACGACAAGCGACTCCGAAGTGCTCCTGAACGTGCTTGCCGATGAAATTTCGCGCGTGACGGTCGACAAGTCGCTCGACGCCGAAGGCGCCTTCAAAGCCGTGCGCGAACTCCACAAGCGCGTTCAGGGTTCCTACGCCGTCGTCGCGCTTATAGCGGGCAAGGGCATACTGGCCTTCCGCGATCCGCACGGCATCCGTCCGATCTGCTTCGGCTGCAGCGTGACGGAAAACGGCCGGAAGGAATGGATGGTGAGCTCGGAATCGGTCACGATGACCGGTCTCGGCTTCAAGGTCGAACGCGACCTCGAACCCGGCGAAGCGATCTTCATAGACATGAACGGCAACGCCGAGACCGCCCAGTGCGCTGAAAAGCCCGAAAAGAATCCCTGCGCCTTCGAGTACGTCTACTTTGCTCGTCCGGATTCGACGATCGACGGCATCAACGTCTACGGCGCCCGCCTGCAGCTCGGCAAGTACCTCGCCGAAACAGTGAAGAAGGAACTTAATCTCAACGAAATCGACGTCGTCATGCCGATTCCCGACAGCTCTCGCCCGTGTGCTCAGGAACTTGCCGCACAGCTCAATCTCCCGTACCGCGAAGGCTTCATCAAGAACCGTTACGTCGGCCGCACCTTCATTATGCCGGGTCAGGCCGTACGCAAGAAGAGCGTTCGTCAGAAGCTCAATGCAATGCCGATCGAATTCGAAGGCAGGAATCTGCTTCTCGTCGACGATTCCATCGTGCGCGGCACGACGATGACGGAAATTGTCCGCATGGCGCGCGAATCAGGCGCGAAGAAAGTCTTTGTCGCTTCGTCGGCGCCTCGCGTGATGTTCCCTAATGTCTACGGCATCGACATGCCTACGAAGGCCGAACTCATCTGCGGCGACGGCAAGACGCCCAGTCAGGTCGCCGAAATGATCGGCGCTGATGCGGTCGTCTTCCAGACTCTCGACGGACTCAAGAACGCGCTTCACGACATGAACCCCTCGATTGCGCGCTTCGACTGCTCGTGCTTCGACGGCGAATACGTTACGGGCGACGTGACCGAGGAATACCTCGAACGTCTTTCGAACGGCCAAAAAATACCTGCGCCGAAGAAAATCGAAGACGACGAAGAGGGAGAAGGCGAACAGAACGTTCAGTAAAAGACCGGCCGGATGCCGAGGCGTCCTGAAGCTCGCAGAAAGCTTGCGGCTGACGCTTTCGGAAGCCGGCCGCACCTGCATCAGAATTTTGAATTCAGCAGTGCAGGAGCATCAGCGCGCCGGCGAAGGCGGCGTCGTATTGCTCGTGCCCATTACGATGTCCCATTCAACCGGACAGGTTTGAACGTCCGGGTAGTAGCCGTGCGCAGACGGGCACCAGTACCAGGCATAGCGCTTCGCGGCCGGTGCGGTCTGCACAGGTTCGACAGGCACCGGCACTTCGACGACGCGCGGCTCTGCGGCGTTTCTGTAGAGTTCCGTACCGAGAATTACGCCGCCCAAGGCGATCGGACCCCAATACCAGTCATGCCAATGCGAACGATGATGACGGTAGTAGCGGGGCATCGGCTGAGGCGGCGCGGCGCGAACAACGCCGGGACCGGGAGCGGGGCCGGGAGCGCCGGGCGCCGCCGAAGCGTTCAGGGAAATCAATGCGCTGGAGAGGCTTGCGAGAAGCGCCGTAGCGCGCAGTGCCGTGCGGATGGATTCATGCATGAAAAGCCTCCTTTTAAGTCGAAGCTGTTGTCCTCTAAGAGCGCCGTTTTGTCGTTTTTGTTCGGGGTCTTGAGGTTCTATTTCATATCGGTAGCGTAGCGCAGGAAGTTTCTCTTGGGGTCATTTCGATTGTGAAGATTCGCAAAGCGGTGTTTCAAAAAACACCGGCAGCGGGAGTGTGTTCCGCATGTCGGCGCTTGCGGCATCAAACATTGATGCGGACGGCGGCCGCAGCATCGAACCCAATCCGCTCAGCGGCTTCGAAATGCCGAACGACGCGGGAGGATCCAAGCGTGCTTGAACCGGCCGTCGGCCGGCACGACGTATGGGCGTCGTCGCCATGACGGTCATGAAAGCCGGGGCTTCTTGCAGAACTGCCGACCGTCAGCGCCGAACCTCGAAGAATCTTTTCGAAAAATCTCGGCCGCAAAGCGGTCGGCAGCGAAATCCGGCTTCGCGTCTCGGCTTTGCGCGGCGAAGGCGCTTGTCCTAGCAGCAAGTCGGCAAGGAAACCTGCGTCAATGCGTCGAAAGGATGAACCCGAAAGCTCTCAGACGCTGCATTGCCGGAAGCTTCAAGACTGCTTTGCGATGAACGCCGGCTTGCCGTCAAGGCCGCATCGGCTGAAATCGCGCGCAAAGGCTTCCGCCGGCGTTTTTGCTGCGGCGCGCAGCCAGGGAAGCCGGCAGACTCGTCGATGAGAAATGGCCTTCTCTTGAATGAGTTCCTGCTCAAGCTCATGAATGTGAAGGGCATCAGGAGCAACTCCGGACTGCGCTTTGCGGTGTAGGCGCTCACTTTATATGCAAATCTCCGCGAGAGAGCCGGATCTTGGGTCGACGATGCAGAAAGCCGCATTCTGAATGCCTCAGGGCTTGCCGCGGGGGGAAGTCCCGCGCGCGAGCGCCTGCATGCGGCTCTGCAGCGAAGCGATGAGCGCCGTCCTTAAGGAAAGCGCTTTTCCGTCAGGAGGGCATGGCGCGGCTTCAGGGGATCGCGGACCGCAACG
>CAZUXQ010000169.1:0-4338 GCA_964624425.1 uncultured Sutterella sp. | reverse complement strand
GTCAGACAGTATCGGATGTCGGACAGACGGTCTTCGCAACGATGCGTGCGGCGTACTGGTCGGCCATCGAACTCGATCGCCTCACCAACCGAATGGGCGACGCCCGTTACCAGGAAGGCGACAGCGGTCTCTGGATTCGTCTGAACTACGACTCGCTGGAAACCAACACCGGCAAGGGCGACTTCAAGAGCCACAGCACGATGGTGCAGGCCGGATGGGACTTCGAAAACCGGGAAGACGGCTGCAGAAGCCTCTTCGGTGCTGCGGTTGACTACAAGTGGATGGATCTCGACTACCACGATGTCAACGGCGAAGGCAACACGGATCGCTTCGGTCTGATGGTGCACGGCACCTGGCTCTGGGACAGCGGCACGTATCTTGACCTGGTGGGCCGCTGGGGGCGTCTGGACAACGACTTTGAACTCGTCACCTCCTCGGGCAAGAGGATCAAGGCCGACTACAACAACAATCTGTGGCGTGCGTCCGTGGAGTTCGGCCGCAAGTGGCAGAACGACAGCTGGTTCATTGAGCCGAACGTTCAGCTCCAGTACGCCTTCATTGAGAGCGCGGCCTACCGGACGAGTCAGGGCACGAATGTCGAACAGGATGACATTCACTCCCTCATCGGACGCGCCGGATACCGCACGGGCTGGGTCTTCGGTGAAGAGAAGAAGAGCACGCTCTACTTCAAGACCGATGTGCTCCGTGAATGGCTGGGCGACGTGGACATGCGAATCCGCGACAACACCACCCTTGCGGGCGGACAGAGCGAATCGCTCTCCAACAAGGGAACGTGGTTTGACGTGGGCGGCGGCGTGCAGGCACACATGGGCAAAAACGCCTACGGGTTCTTCGATGTCGAGTACCACTTCGGCAACAACTTGGAGGCGGCGTGGGTGCTCAATGCGGGCATGAAGTTCGCGTTCTGACCTTCTGATTCTGCGGCTTTCGAGCCGCAGACTGCGGGGTGTCTCCTTCCGTTTCATGCGGGGGCGGCACCCCGTTTTCGTATCGGGTATTTGCGTCTGTCCCGGGGCGATTGCATGAAGAAAGCGTCTGGAACAGGGATACTCTGTTGATTTTTCCTGAGAAAATCCGTTGGATATTCAGAAATTGACAGCCTGTAGGATCACAGGCAGTCACTTATAAGAACTGCAATCTTCCAGCCGGCGTGAAGAAGCACCGGCGGTTCGCCTCATGGCTGCAGTCCGTTGGCACTGACCGGCAGGAAACCGGATGACTCCCGGTGAGAACGGTTTCAACTGCCTTCCGGCCGTAAGAAAAGCAGAGAACGAATGCGGAGCCGGGACTCTGTCAGCGAAGAGCTGCATGTAACTGCGAACGCCGAAACGGCTGACGTGGGAACCACAACATTCCGAACTTTGGAGCAGATCTCAAATGTCAGGGGTTTGTTCATGCAATCGCCCTGCGGCATGACCATGTTGGACCTTGCTTTTTCTGGGTATGTAAATTATCTGGTTGAGTTTGCAAATTATTTGGTTGGGGAGACTTTCGGGAAATTTTGTTGAGTTGGCGGTTGGATAAGTTGACTTCTGCTCCCCTGAGCAGGGAGAGGACTCTCAAGAGATGCTGCCGCATCTCAGGCCGTCCGCCGGATTGTCTGATCTTGGGGATTTCAGACGAAAGAGCATCATCCCGCTGTTCGGCAAGCAAGTGATTGCGCCTTTCGAGACCAATTCGTCAAATTTCTGGTTGAAAATCCTGCCGCATCAAGCCGACTTTCAACCAGAAATTGAACAAATTCCAACCGCTTATTTTACATACCCCGTTTAGCGTATTCGACGTCCGTCGCTTCCTTTACGGACAGCGTGTCGATGTCGGCGCGCAAGGAAAATCGTCTTGCCGGGCTTGACGCCTTCAATGCGTGCGAACGCGCCCGTCGGACCGCCGCAGACGCGCCAGGCGATGCCGGGGCATACTTTTCATCCTGCCGCAGGAGAGACTCAGCGTCGAAGGAAGAATTTTCTTGTCTCTTGACGACAAAGGGCATTTTCTGCACTGTCAAGCTTGGCGGGCAAGCCATGCAAAAAAACAAGCCCAAAGCGTTTCCTTGGCACGATGGGCTTGTCGGAGTTCTCCTGCAATGCCTGGAGTTCCTGCTGTGCAGAAATCGAGACATCCAAGGAGCAGGAAGCCGAGGGCGCATAGGATTTGAGAATCCGGCCGCCGTCTCGGCTTCTTCTGAGGCTTGAGACTTTAGTCAGCCTTTGAGAGCCTTTACATAGTCGGCCACGGCCATGCCGAAGACCGCGGCGCCGGTGAGCTGAGCGCCGCCAACGTAGTTGTCGTAGAAGATGCCGCCTGCGGCGTTGCCGATGGCGAAGAGGCCTTCGATCGGCTGATTTTCCGTATCGCGAACACGGCCGTTGACGTCAATGAGCGGACCTCCGAACGTGGCCGTCATGCCGCCTTGGAAGGGCACGATGTAGAAGGGCGGCTTTTCAATGAGGGGAGCCTTCGGCAGGGTGTTGGCCGGCGCAAGCTTGGCGCGAGCGTCGGCCTTAACCGCGTCGTTGTATGTCTTGACCGTCTTGGCGAGCTTGGCGGGATCGAGACCCGCGGCCTTGGCGGCCTCTTCGATCGTGCCGCCCTTATAAATCGGCGCCTTCGTGCGTTCGTAGGAAGCGAAGTCGGGCTGCAGAATCGGAATTTCGCGCGCAGACTGATCGCAAACCATAAAGGCCCAATTGTCGGGCGTCATGGCGGCGACGTCGCGCGACATCTGCACGTAGGTTTGACCTTCGTCCGTGAAGCGTTCGCATTCTTTGTTGACGCAGATGCCGTTGTTGACGATGTTTAAAGGGTTCGCGCCCGTGGGGCCGTGGATCGGGCCGCAGTGATATTGGTCGACGTGAACGACCTTCGCGAAAAGCGGGTCGACGAGTCGGATATTTTCGCCCTGGATGATGCGCGAACCGCGGATCGGCATCTTGGCGCCGGCAGACCCGATGTACTGCGTCACCATCTGCTGGTTGGCCGAGAAGCCGCCAGTGGCGAGCACGACGCCGTACTTGGCGCCGACATCGGAAATGCCGTTCTTGTCCTTGAGGCGAACGCCGTTGACGGCTCCCGTCTTTTCGTCGGTAAGGAGAGCGATGCCCTTCGTGTTGAAAAGAATCTGCACGCCGAGGCTCTTGGCCTTTTCAAGCAGCGTTTTTGCAAGCTGGCCGCCGCCCGGCTTGACATCGCCCAAAACAAGATGAGCGCGCGAGAGCACCGGCCACACGAGTTTGGCGGGCTTCGAGAATTCAATGCCGCAGTAGTCGTGCAGCCAGCCCATCATCATGTCGGCGTCTTCGGCAATCTTGCGCGTGAGCTTGGGGTCGCCCTTGCCCTGCGAGACCTTCAGCATGTCTTCGCAGAAAGCATCGACGGAGTCGTCATCGTTGATGCCTTTCTGCTGCGCGGTGTGCACGCCGAGCATGAAGCCCGCCGCATAAATCGTATTGCCGGCCGGCATCGGCATCTTTTCGACGAGGAGCGGCTTAAGGCCGTTCTGCGCGGCGCGAACGGCACACACGAGGCCGCCGCAGCCGGCGCCGAGAATCACGAGGTCGCAGGATTTTTCAACTCCGACATCGGCGGCGAGAGCGGACTTTACGGAGGCGGCGGATGCCGCGGCGGTCATCGTGCCGACGGCGGCCGTCTTGAAGAATTGACGACGGGAAGAGATGGTCATGTTTTGTTCTCCTTCAAGATGGATTGTTCAGATACTGCGCAATCCGTTGCGGAGAACTTTAGAAAAGACCTTGCAATCGCCAAAGAGACAGATGCCTCTTGACAAACAAAACAAATTGTGTTTCGACTTGTTCGCCTTATTGCGCCGCCGCCGAGAGTCCGGCGATGCGTCCCATTGTGAGAGCTGCACCGATGCCGTTTCCGCCGATGCGGTTTTTGCCGTGCAGGTTGCCGACCATTTCGCCGCAGGCAAAAAGACCGGGAATAGCGCGGCCGTCTTCGTCGAGTACGGCGGCGTCCGCATCGACGGCAACGCCGCCCATGGTCGAGTGCACGTTCAGGCGGATCGGAGAGGCCCAGAAAGGTTCGCATTCGATCGGATGACAGAGGATGCGTCCGCATTTTCCGCTTTTGGCGATCGCTTCGATGTTGAACGTTCGAACGCTCTCGAGAAGTGCGTTCGCGGGGACGCCGATTTTGTCGGCCAGTTCTTCAAGCGAATTTGCGCGGAAAGCGTCTCCGCTCTGCAGGCCGCGGTAGATGTCTTTCTTGGAGATCAGGTCGCAAGAGTTGACCGCAGCATCGTCGGCAATCGCAAAGGCTTGTCCGCCGCTCACGCCGATGATGGCCTCGGACAAC
>CAZUXQ010000168.1:0-4349 GCA_964624425.1 uncultured Sutterella sp. | reverse complement strand
TGCATGCGGTTGGGAATGACGGACGCATAGGGCAAGCCTGTAGCTTCCGCAAGCGGCAACGCATCCATATCGGCGCGGATGCCGATCATCGGGCGCTTGCCTTCTTCGACGGACGCGTTTCCTTTGATGACGGCCACAACGCCCGTGCGGCCAACGCCTTCGACGACTTCGTCGCAGCCGAAAGCGCGGAATAGGTCGGCCGCGATCCCAGCGGTGCGGCACTCTTCAAAGCCCAGTTCCGGATG
The DNA here is from genome assembly GCA_964624425.1 of uncultured Sutterella sp. Classification (GTDB taxonomy): domain Bacteria; phylum Pseudomonadota; class Gammaproteobacteria; order Burkholderiales; family Burkholderiaceae_F; genus Sutterella. The sequence goes on along the minus strand of CAZUXQ010000168.1, from coordinate 4,104 downwards.
AGCATGAATGTCATGGCGCACTTCGATCATCTCTTCGAGACCTTCAGCCACTTCCGGAAGAATCGGAAGCGCCTCGACGGGCGCGAATCCCTCTGCGAACATTTTCTGCTCTGCCATTTTTGTCCTCCTGCGGCCGACTCTGAGGTTGATGATTCAGCTCAGCATACGGAAGGCTGTTCTGCTTTGCCATTCGCCAAGGTGCCTTGTCTCGAGCGTGCTCAGCCTCAATCAACGAATCTAGGCAGAGCGCCTGATTTCGAACGCGCTGCTCCTGCCTGTCGTCTTCTTCCGGATCTTCATTTTTCTCTTCGTTCTTTCTCTCCGGATTCTGCAAAAATAACGATTATTTTTCTTCTTCGTGTGCATCTCATGCTTGGCAGGTTCCCTCTTGCACGCCTTTCATTCATTCTTTCGTCCGCTCTTGCGTCCGCAACTTCGGCCGTCGAGCCTATCTCGATCGAAATTCTTCACTCCAACGACACCCACTCCTTTGCTGCCGGCGTAAACGATCGCGGCAACGCCTGCGATCACGATGAAGTCTGCTGCGGCGGCTACGCCCGCATCGCCGAAGCGATTCGGACAGCCAAGGTGAAGAACCCGGATGCCATCGCGCTCGACGCCGGCGACAAGTGGCAGGGGACGCTTTTCTTCAGCACAGGCGGCCCCGATCTGATCGAAGCCTATCAGTCGGAAATTCCTTGGGACGCCGCGACGATCGGCAACCACGAATTCGATGCAGGCTGCGAGCGTCTCAAAACGTTTGTCGAACGCACGCCTTTCCCAACGCTCGCGGCAAACATCGTGCGCAAAAATGACTGCCCGCTTTCCGAAGCGCTTTCTCCCGAAGGGGCGCTCAAGCCATACATCATCAAGACGATTCACGGGCTTCAGGGCGAAGAAATAAAAGTCGGCATTTTCGGCCTGGCCAACAACGAAGCCGTCGAGATTTCAAACGCCTGCCCCGCGACGGAATTTCTCTCTTGCGAAGAAGCTGCGCGACGAGCAGTCAAAGCACTTGAAGCCGAAGGGATCCAGCACATCATCGCGCTCACGCATGAAGGCTACGAAGAAGACCAGGCGCTCGCAAGAGCGGTTCCTCAGATCGACGTCATCGTTGGCGGCCATACGCACAGCCTCTTGGGCGAAGGACTTCCCGGAAGCGAAGGCCCCTATCCGACTGTTGTCGAGCACGAAGACGGCAGCCGCACGCTCGTCGTTCAGGCAAAATGCTCGACCGAATACTTAGGTCGCTTGTGCGCAGACTTCGACGACAAGGGCCGCGTCGTCGGCTGGCGAGGAAGCGCCGAACGGCTTCTCCCCGATGCGCCGAGAAGCAAGCTCATCGAAGCGATTACGGCCGAAGCCGTCAAAGCCATCGACGGCTTTCGTCTCGAAAAGATTACGGAAAACAGGAACATATATGCTGACGGCCTTGATCCATGCCGCTACGGCGAATGTCTGAGCGGCATGCTTACGGCCGACGCTTTTCTCGAATTCGGCAGAGCCTACGGCGCACGAATTGCCATCCTCAACAGCGGCGCGATCCGCTCGGCGCTTCCCCTCGGGCCAGTCGACCGAGGCACCATTCGGGAAATGCATCCCTTCGGAAATCTCCTCGCCGTGCTTGACATCCCGGGTGCGGTGCTTCTCGCTGCGCTCGAACATGGACTCTCATCCGAGACGGTCGACGGTCCGAGACTTCTTCAGGTAGCGGGCATGCGCTATCAAGTCGATCCGAAGGCGCCTGTCGGCAGACGCCTCATCAAGGCCGAAGTGAAGTCTCTGAACGGCAGCGGCTGGGATCCCGTCGATCCCGCCAGCGTCTACCGCACTGCGACCGAGTCGTATCTTGCCGAAGGCGGCGACAAATTCGCCATGCTGAGCAGTACTGAACGCATTCCCGCAGACGATGCTTCAGACGCAGACGTGCTTGAAACTTATTTGGCAAAATTTGAATCCGTTCCGATGCCCGAAACGGGCCGCATCATCGGGTTCGGTCCCTGGAAGGACTGACAAGAATCCATGCGAAGTACAATTTTCGGGTCGAATTTTTGATTTCGATTGCGCTTCCACAACTTCGGCTTTATGCGAAAGCAAAATCTTCTGCTTTATAGTTATTCGACACGGCACTTTTCGGACGGCGCAAGGCAAGAAAATGAGATCGACACCGTCCTGCACACTCATTAAAGAAAGAGAGGAATTCATCATGAAAAAGCCCGTTCGCGTCGCAGTGACTGGTCCGGCCGGCCAGATCGGCTACTCCATTCTTTTCCGAATCGCCGCGGGCGCCATGCTCGGGCGCGACCAGCCCGTAGAGCTGCGCCTCCTCGAGCGCGCCAACCCGCGCAGCGCCGCCGCCTTGAAGGGCGTCATGATGGAGCTCGAAGACTGCGCCTTCCCGCTTCTCGCCGAGATGCGCGCCGAAACCGATCCCTTAAAGATGTTCGAAGATGTCGACTACGCGCTTCTGATCGGTTCTCGTCCTCGCGGACCGGGCATGGAGCGCGCCGACCTTCTCGAAGCCAATGCGTCGATTTTTCAGGAACAGGGCCGTGCGCTCAATGAAGCGGCCTCGCGAAACGTGAAGGTTCTCGTCGTCGGCAATCCCTGCAACACAAACGCCTGGATCGCCATGAAGAACGCGCCGGATCTCGCGCCCGAATGCTTCTCAGCGATGCTTCGTCTCGACCAGAACCGCGCCATGGCGCAACTCGCCAAGAAGACCGGCATGCCCGTGTCGACTGTGAAGCACATGTGCGTCTGGGGCAACCACTCGCCGATGATGGCGCCCGACATTTGGAACGCGACCGTCGACGGCAGACCCGCTCACGAACTTGTCCCCGCTCAGTGGATTGCCGACGAATTCATCCCGACAGTCAGCAAGCGAGGCGGCGCAATCATCGAAGCGCGCGGCGCAAGTTCTGCGGCATCGGCCGCATCGGCCGCGATCGACCATATCCGCGACTGGGCGCTCGGCAGCGCAGACTGGATTACGATGGGCGTACCATCGACGGGGGCCTACGGCGTCCCCGAAGGCATGGTTTTCGGCTTTCCCTGCGAAGCGGCCGGCGGCGGCTACAAGATTGTCGAAGCTCTCACGCTCTGCGAGGCGCAGTGCGCCCGCATCGAAAAGAACATCGCCGATCTCAAGGCGGAAGCCGAAGCCGTGAAGGCCTTCGTTCCGGCCTGACGGGAAAGCGCCTCCAGTCTCTCGAGGCATTCTCGTCAGCTTTTCGCAACTGCCGCGGTCGCGGCAGTTGCGTCGTTTGAGCCTACGGAATCGCCGCCCCTTGAGACTAGCGCATTGCCGCGACGCCGACGGACTCGAACCGCCGCGGGAAAAGCGGACAACTTCTGCCGCACTCAGGCAGAATACAAGAATGCATTCAAGGCGCTCCCCGCATGGAACTTTCCTTTTAACAAGACCCTTTTCCATCTCTGAATCTGTCAGCGACGACCATCCCGACAAGGCGGCCGACCAAACCTCCAACGCGGCGCTCAATACCTGCCTCGCGCATGATCCAATGAGCCGCGCTGCTGCCGAAACCCTTTGCGCCGCAGGTCTTGTTGTGCTCGCGAGCGAAATCACCGCCGACGCTCCGTCATTCATCCGCACTGTCTCTTAAAGCGCGTCGATTGCGGCGACACCAAGTACGGCATCGATCAAAAGGGGCTGCTCGGCACTTGCGGGACTGCTACAAGCAGTTCAACGATATCAAGCTGGGCGTCGACGAACACAGCAACGATCAGCCCGCGCAGGGCGCAGTCGATCAAATCCCGATGTTCGGCTGTGCCGCGATGGCTCAATGCCCTGCCTGCGGCCGCTGACGCCAGCGCCCAATCCGCCCGAATAGAGCAACAGCAAACCCGCATTCAATTGAGGCAGTGATTGAAAATCATCATCCGTCCAGTCCGACGCAACGACTCGAGAACACGAAATCTTTCGTCAATCCAACAACCGGCCGCTTTGCTATGGGCGGACCGCAGGATGATTGCGGTCTCACCAGCCGCAAGAACATCGTCGACGCCTGCGATGATTCCTGTCCGTACGGCGGCGCCTTCTCCGGCAGGAATTCCGCAAAGTCGGAGCGCCTGCCGCCCATG
>CAZUXQ010000167.1:2482-4357 GCA_964624425.1 uncultured Sutterella sp. | reverse complement strand
GTTCGACGCTCTCGGCGGCATCGGCGGCACGGCTGAAAACCTGAAGGCCGCCGCCGAAGGCGAAAACTATGAATGGACGGACATGTACAAGACGTTCGCCGAAGAAGCCGAAGAAGAAGGCTTCACGGAACTCGCCGCGCGCTTCCGCATGGTCGGCGACATCGAACGCGCTCACGAAGAACGCTATCTCAAGCTTCTGAAGAACGTTGAAATGCAGCAGGTTTTCGAAAAAGCCGGTCAGTGCATGTGGGAATGCCGCATCTGCGGCCATCTCGTCGTCGGCACGAAGGCGCCGGAAGTCTGCCCCGTCTGCGGCTACGCCAAGGCGTATTTCGAAGTCCGCGCTGAAAACTACTAAGCCGAGCAAGCCAAAGTAGGATAATCTCTAGACCGTGCGTTCTTTTTCCAGAGCGCGCGGTCTTTTCCGCTTTTGCCTTCCCGACATTGCATGAAAACGCTCGCTGCCTTGCTTCCAGGCGTCCGCATTCTGACGCCCGACGTCTACGAGGATTCGCGCGGATGGTTCGCCGAAACCTGGAACGAGCGGCGGCTTCGCGATCTCGGCATCGACTGCCGCTTCGTGCAGGACAATGAGTCCTATTCGAAGAGAGGCGTGCTGCGCGGACTGCACTTCCAGAAAGGAAACTCCGTACAAGCGAAGCTCGTCCGCGTGATTCAGGGCCGCATCCTCGACGTCGTCCTTGACATCCGGGCAGGTTCGCCGACGTTTGGCCGCCATGCGGCGACGGAACTTTCGGACGAGAATCATCGGCAGATCTTCATCCCGAAGGGCTTCGCCCACGGCTTCGTCACGCTCTCCGAAAGCGCTTTAACCGCCTACAAGTGCGACGCGCATTACGCTCCCGGCATGGAGGGCAGCATCCGAGCGCTGGATCCGGCGCTCGGCATCAACTGGGCGATGAACTCGGAAGACCTCATTCTCTCCGGCAAAGACGCCTCGGCACCCTCGTGGGCAGACTACTGCCGCACCCCGGCATTCTTTTATTCGGAGGACGAATCATGATCCTCATCACCGGAGCCAACGGCCAGCTCGGCTCGGCCGCCAAAGACGCCTTCATGAAGCGCAACTGCGCTGTTGAAGCATTGAGCCGCAGCGAACTCGACATTACGGACGCCGAAGCGCTTCACCGCTATGCCGCCGGCCGCAAGATCGACTGCATCGTCAACTGCGCGGCCTATACGGCCGTGGATGCCGCAGAAAGCCATCCGCAGGAAGCCTTTGCCGCGAACGCTTATGCGCCGTGGCGGCTGGCAATGCTCGGCGCGCCGATTCTGCACGTTTCGACGGACTACGTTTTCGACGGCATGTCCGAAACGCCTTACGAAACCGACGCGCTCGCGAAGCCGCTCTCGGTGTACGGCCTCTCGAAGCGAGCAGGCGAACTCGCGCTTTTGGAAGGCGGCTTCAAGGGTGCGATCGTCCGCACGGCCTGGGTCTACAGCAAGCACGAAGGCACGCGCAATTTCTACCATACGATGCGGCGCCTGCAGCGCGAACGCTCCGAACTCGGCGTCGTCGCCGATCAAGTCGGCACTCCGACGCGCGCCGAAGACTTGGCAGAAGCGCTTGCAATGCTCTATGAGGCAAATGCCCACCTCGAACCCATGCACCTTCTTCACTTCACGAACGCCGGCCGCTGCAGCTGGTTCGACTTCGCGCAGGCGATTCTTGAAAATTCGGGAGAATCCTGCACGCTGCGCCCAATTACGACGGAAGAGTACCCGACGGCGGCCGCGCGGCCGAAAATGAGCGTTCTCTCGCTCGCAAGCCTTGAACGCTACGGCATCAAGCCTAGGGAATGGCGCGACGCGCTCGAAAGCGAATAGCGGGAGCGCGTTCAAGAGGAAGGAAAT
>CAZUXQ010000167.1:0-2472 GCA_964624425.1 uncultured Sutterella sp. | reverse complement strand
GCGGCGCCGGCTTCATCGGCACGAATTTCATCAAGTTGTTCGGAAAGGCCAATCCCGCCTATCGCCTGATCGACCTGGATGCAATGACCTATGCGTCGAACTCCGACGCGTTCGACGCGCAGAAGGAATTCCCCAACGTCGTGCCGATAAGAGGCGACATTCGCGATGCGTCGCTCCTTCACGAACTTTTTGCAAGCTTCGGGATCACGGACATCGTCCACTTTGCGGCCGAAACGCACGTCGACAACTCCATCGCCGATCCGCTTCGCTTCATCGAAGCGAATGTCGTCGGCACGGCGACGCTGCTCAACGCTGCGCTCCTGAGCTGGCGCGGACGAAAGACGCTCGAGCGTTCGCGCTTCCACCATATTTCAACCGACGAAGTCTACGGCAGTCTTCCAACGCTTGAAGGCCGCTTCACGGAAGAAACGCCCTATTCTCCCAACAGTCCTTATTCGGCGAGCAAAGCCGCAGCCGACCATCTCGTTTGCGCGTACGGCCGAACCTACGGACTCAACGTCACGATTTCGCACTGCTCGAACAATTACGGGCCCTGGCAGCATCGCGAGAAGCTCATTCCGAAGGTGATCCGGCAGTGCCTCGCGAAGAAGCCCATTCCGATCTACGGCACCGGGAGCAACATACGCGACTGGCTCTGGGTGGAAGACCACTGCCGGGCCGTCGATGCGATTTTCCACCGCGGCAGGCCTGGAGAAATTTACAATGTCGGCGGCAGATCGGAAAAGACGAATCTCGAAGTCGCGCAAGCCGTCTGCGCGCTGATGGACAAGCGCCGCCCCTGGGAAAACCATCATCATGAAGAACTGATCGAATTCGTCGAAGACCGCCCCGGCCATGACTTTCGCTATTCGATCGACCCGAAGAAGATTAAAGACAAGCTCGGCTGGATGCCTTCGATGGTTTTCGAGACGGGGATCGAGCGCACTGTCGACTGGTATTTGACGCGCGCCGAGCAGGGACTTTTCCGCTAAGACGCTCGGCTGTTCTTCGGCCTTCAGATTCCGCATGCTTTGTCGAGCAGGACGGATGTTTGAGAAGCGCAATCTCTTCGGACATCATGTCTGCGGCCTTGGCGCTCGGCATCGTTCCGATTTTCTCAAATCGAGGCTGCATGCAGGAGCGGGCATCGCTTTCGTCCTGCGCATTTGAGAGCCAATCCAAGCTTTGCAAGAGGACCCGCCATCACGCAGGCAGTCGATTTCGCGCGGCGGATCTGCTTGCCAGCCTCAGCAGGCGCAAGACCTTCCTTTTCGCGAAGCGCCATGAAGACGTCGCCTGCAGAAGGCGGCGATGTTCGCCCAAGCCCAACGCTTTGCGATCAGGCACTTGTCGCCGAGCTCATGGCCGCCGCAGGAATGCGTTTCGCTTCCCCTGCTTCTTCTCTTCAGTCGGATTCTGCTGCTTGCGCAGTCTCGGCAGTCTTTTTCATCGCCTCTGTTTTCTGAGGCAGCGTCTTGAGGCGCTTTCCCGCCGAAAGCGTTGCCGTCCAGCAAAGAAGGGATCCGCCCACGACGTATGCAACGCCCGTCCAGAAGGCCGCTTGGAGGCATGCGCCCAGCCAGAAGACGCCGAAGAGGCAGGAGAGCACGGGCGTAAAGTAGGATGCAGCCGCGAGCACGGTAATATTTCCCTTCGCCATGCCGGTAGTCCATGACGCATAGGCCGCCCCCATCGCAAGGCCGCCGACTGCAACGCTCGCAATGCCGCGCATCGTGGGCTCGGACGGACCCTTTCCGATGCCGCAGAACCAAAGTACGCAGAAGATGGCCGCATCGATCATGAAGATCAGCGTGCTCGGATTGTGACGCCCGCCCCAAGCTTTCGTCATGCTCGAAAAGGCCGCCCACGTAACGGCCGAACAAAGCGCGAGAAAGTAGGAAAGCGGGTGCATCTGCACGCGCTCGAAGAAGCTCGAGAACGAGAATCCCGCCGAACCGTTCAGAATTGTGGCAATCCCCCAAAAGGCGATGATGATGCCGCCGTAAAGCCACCATCGCGCCGGCACGCGGTTGAAGACGACGGCGCAGAGAATCGTGAACGCAGGCCAGAGATAGTTCACCATGCCCACTTCGAGCGTCTGCGCGCCGCCCTCGGAATAAAAGAGCGCCAGACAAAAAGCAAGCGAACTCAGATTGGCCGTCGGAATGGCAATGAAGAGGTAGCGCTTGTCCATCTTCTTGAAATCGGGCATCCCCACCATGAAGTAGAGGCAGCAGGAAGCTACGATGTAGAGAAGGCACTGTCCCTGAGCAAGGCCGAAACCTTCGGCGATGCCTCGCACAAGACTCACGGACATCCCCCAGCAGACAGGCGCAGCAAGTCCGATGAGCGTTGCACGGCTGACGGGATCAAGCTTGGAGAAAAACATACGCCACCAAATGCAAGCGACGATTTCCGAGGACCATCTGCAGAACAGAGGAGTTGTCGATGCGTCCGCCCGCGGCCAAGCCG
>CAZUXQ010000166.1:1954-4390 GCA_964624425.1 uncultured Sutterella sp. | reverse complement strand
TCCGGGGACTTTCACCCGTTAGAACGTGCCCATGCCGAGCACACCGAAAAGAGCGCCGGGCCTCTCGGGCGTCCGACGCTCTTCTCCTGCAGGCTCCGGACGCGGCCTTTCCGACGGCCGCGCTTGAGAGCCTCGCCGACTGCGCCGAGCTGCTCGATCAGCACGAGTAGTAGAGATCAAAGTCGAGCGCCGTGACGGCCATCGCGGCCTTGAGCACGTCCTTGCGCTTTTCGGCGATGTACGCCTCGAGGAAGTCTTCCGAGAAAACGCCGCCGCGCGTCAGGAATTCATGGTCGGCGGCGAGCGCGTCGAGAGCAGCCTCAAGATTCGGCGCCACGGTCGGAATGAGCGCGTTTTCTTCCGGCGGCAGATCGTAGAGGTTCTTGTCGGCGGCTTCGCCCGGATGGATCTTGTTCTGGATGCCGTCGAGGCCGGCCATGAGGAGCGCCGAGAAGCCGAGGTACGGGTTGCATAGAGGATCCGGGAAGCGAACTTCGATGCGGCGGGCCTTGGCGCTCGACGCGAACGGGATGCGGATCGAGGCGGAGCGATTGCGCGCGGAATAGGCGAGCTTCACCGGAGCCTCAAAGCCCGGAACCAGACGCTTGTAGGAGTTGATGCCCGGATTCGTGATGGCATTCAGCGCGCGGGCATGCTTGATCACGCCGCCGATGTAGTAGAGCGCCGTATCGGAGAGTCCCGCGTAGCCATTGCCGCTGAAGAGGTTCTGGCCGTCCTTCCAGAGCGACTGATGAACGTGCATGCCCGAACCGTTGTCGCCCTCAATAGGCTTCGGCATGAAGGTGGCGGTCTTGCCGTAAGCGGCGGCGACGTTCCAGACCGTGTACTTCAGGATCTGCGTCCAGTCGGCGCGCTTCACGAGCGTGGAGAAGCGCGTGCCGATTTCGCACTGGCCGGCGCCGCCCACTTCATGGTGATGGATTTCAACCGGAACGCCCTGCTGTTCGATGAGCGTGCACATTTCCGCGCGGATGTCGGCAAGCGAGTCGCAGGGACTGACCGGAAAGTAGCCGCGCTTCGTGCGGTTGCGGTGGCCGAGGTTGCCGCCGTCCATCGAAAGGCCGGAAGACCACGGAGCTTCTTCGGAACCGATGCGGAAGAAGCTCGACCCCTGACGATGATCCCATTCGATCGAGTCGAAAATGAAGAATTCGGGTTCCGGACCGAAGCAGCAGGCGTCGCCGATGCCGGTGGACTTCAGATAGGCTTCCGCGCGGCAGGCGATCGAGCGCGGATCGCGTTCGTAGCCCTTGCCCGTCGTCGGCTCGAGGACGTTGCAGGTGAGAACGAGCGTATTGGCTTCGCGGAACGGATCCATGTGAGCGGATTCCGGATCGGGCTGCAGCAGCATGTCGGACGACTCGATGCCGCGCCAGCCGATGAAGGAAGAGCCGTCGAAAGGCTGACCGAGCTCGAACGTGTCTTCCGTCAGATGATCGGCCGGAATCGTGAGATGCATTTCCTTGCCGAGCATGTCGGTCAAACGCAGATCGACGTACTTTGCGTCGTTGTCTTTCACCATCTGCAGAACATCAGCAGGGGACGTCATTTTCGTTTCTCCTCAAGGCGGCTCACTGCCGCGCATATGATCATATGAAAATCATTGCCGGCTCGCGCCGGCGCGCTGCTTCATCCGAGAGCAAAAGACGTGCCAATTTGATTTTCCTTGGGAAAAGGCGAATCGAACATGTCGGGAAGCGGCAAAAGCACCCCGATGCATGCGCACGCGCTTCCGTTTCGGGCCAAACCGGCGCGGGAAAGCTTATCCAGACACCATTATGCACGCCGGCGGCATCGAACGCACCAACTTGATGCATGGCGGGACGCACCGAAAAGGACGCGCTTGACCTAGCGGCCGACGCCCTCGGCAAAAGGCTCAAGGAAGGCTTCCTGCACATCGGAGAGAAAACGCAGTCCCAAAGGCGTCGTGCGAATGCGCTCGGGGTCGGCGTCGAGAAGCCCTTTGGCGCGAAGACCGCTCATGACGGGTTCGATCGACGCGAGCGAAAGTCCCGTTCTCGCCTCGAAGCAGGCGCTCGGAACGCCGTCCAAAAGGCGCAGGGCATTGAGCATGAATTCGAAAGGCTTTTCGCCGTCCTCAACCGTCTCGACGAGTTCGGCGCCGACGCCCATCTCTTCAACGGCCCTCATGTAGCGGGCCGGCGACGCAAAGCGCGCTTCTCTCGCAATGCTCCCGTCCGCAAGCGTGAGCTTCGCGTGGGCGCCCGCTCCAACCGCCAGATAGTCGCCGTAAGTCCAATAGTTCAGATTGTGCCGGCAGCGGCGTCCGCGCTTCCCGTAGCCCGAGACTTCATAATGCTCGAACCCCCGTTCGGCGAGCATCGCATGCACGCGTTCGCCCATGTCGGCCGCAAGATCTTCATCGGGAAGATCCTCGGGAAGACGCTTTGCAAA
>CAZUXQ010000166.1:0-1944 GCA_964624425.1 uncultured Sutterella sp. | reverse complement strand
AATGCGGGGCGCCGAGCGCCGCAGCTTCGTCGATTTCCCGCTCGAGGTCGGAGAGCGTTTCGCCGGGAAGCGCATACATGAGATCGAGATTGACGTTTTCGAAAATTTCGACAGCCGCCTTGACGGCCCGTCTTGCGTCCGAAGTCGAATGAATGCGACCGAGCCTTGCGAGGTGCTCGTCCGACAGACTCTGCACCCCTATTGAAATGCGGTTGATGCCGGCTCTGCGGAACCCTTCGAACTTCGCTTCGTCCGCCGTGCCGGGATTGGCCTCCATCGTGATCTCGGCGCCGGGAAGCAGTTCGAAGCGCCGCCCGATTCCGTCCATGAGGCGTTCCATGCCGGCCGTCGACATCAGGCTCGGCGTGCCGCCCCCGAAGAAGATGGATGCAAGCGCTCGGCCGCCTGCGGGCTCGATCCAATTCTCAAGATCGCGAAGAAGCGCATCGACGTAGCGGCCCTCGGCTCCGCCCGCCAGCCTTACGGGCGCGCAATGCGAATTGAAGTCGCAGTAAGGGCACTTTCTCACGCACCAGGGCCAATGCACGTAAAGCGACAAAGGAATCGCGGTCGGATCGATGGAGCTCATGAAGGAATCGGCAAACGGGAAAGATCGAACCCCGCGGGGGGATCAAAGAGCGCGCGCCGAATGAAGAGCGCCCGCTCGCAGCGGATGCTTCCGATCAGAGCTGCCAGCGTTCGCGAATGAGCGCGGCCATCTTGACGAGCGCCTTGCCGCGATGGCTCACGCTGTTCTTCTCGTCGGCGGCAAGTTCGGCCGCAGTCTTCCCGAATTCGGGGAGATAGAAATGCGGATCATAGCCGAAGCCGCCCGTGCCGGCAGGTTCGTCCTGAATTTCGCCGAACCAGGTTCCTTCGGCGATCAGCGGTTCGGGGTCGTCCGGCGTGCGGACGGCCGCGAGAACGCAGGCGTAGTGCGCGCGGCGGTTGGGTTCGTTCTGAAGCTTCTCAATCAAGAGGCGATTGTTTTCGAGGTCGCCGCCGTGCTCTCCGGCGAAACGCGCCGAAAGAACGCCCGGAGCGCCTCCCAAGGCGTCGACGCAGAGGCCGGAGTCGTCGGCCATGGCCGGGAGTCCGGTTTCCTTCGCTGCATGGCGCGCCTTCAGCAGGCAGTTTTCAAGAAAGGTGCCGAATGGCTCTTCGCAGGCCGAAACGCCGAGCGCGCCCTGATTGACGATGCGGATGCCGAAGGCGTCGAACATCGCCCGAAATTCCCGAAGCTTTCCCTTGTTGTTCGAAGCAAGCACGAGCGTTCTGCCTTTGCTTCGGCCGCAGCCCTCGTTCTTCTGATTCTGAGTCATGTTCGAATGATCCCCGATGCGGCGCAATGACGTTTGTCCCTGATGTCGGCCGCCGGCGCCTACTTGGTCTTGAGCGCTTCGAGCTGCTTCGCCTGCAGCACGGCGTTGCCCGCTTTGGCAAGCTTGATGAGCGCCGCGAGCTCTTCGTCGGCAAAGGGTTCGCCTTCGGCCGTGCCCTGAATTTCGACGAAGCCCCCTCTGCTCGTCATGACGACGTTCATGTCTGTGTCGCTCGCGCTGTCTTCTTCGCAGCAGAAGTCGAGAACCGGTTCGCCCGCCCACATGCCGACCGAGACCGCGCTCACCTGCGCTTTGATGGGATCTTCGGAGATGAGGCCTTCCTTCAGCATCCAGTCGACCGCATCGCGCAGCGCCACCCAGGCACCCGTGATCGACGCGCAGCGCGTGCCGCCGTCGGCCTGAATCACGTCGCAGTCGATCTGAATCGTGAATTCGCCGAGCTTCGCGCGGTCGACCACCGCTCGAAGGCTTCTGCCGATAAGGCGCTGAATTTCCTGCGTTCGGCCGGACTGCCTGCCCTTAGCCGCTTCGCGGTCGCAGCGCGTGCCCGTAGCGCGCGGCAGGAGCCCGTACTCGGCCGTCACCCAGCCTTCGCCTTTGC
>CAZUXQ010000165.1:0-4401 GCA_964624425.1 uncultured Sutterella sp. | reverse complement strand
ACAGCGCGCGCTCATCGTCGCGCCTCCGAAATCCGGAAAAACCGTTCTGCTGCAACACATTGCGCACTCGATCAGCACGAATCATCCGGATGTCTGCCTCATGGTGCTCCTCGTAAACGAACGCCCCGAAGAAGTAACTGAAATGCAGCGCACCGTCAAAGGCGAAGTCGTCGCCGCCACCTTCGACGAACCGGCGCTGCGACACGTGCAGGTTGCCGAGATGGTGATCGAAAAGGCCAAGCGCCTCGCCGAATCGAAGCGCGACGTTGTCGTGCTTCTCGACTCGATTACGCGTCTTGCGCGCGCCTACAACCAGGTGATCCCGTCCTCAGGCAAGGTCCTCACGGGCGGTGTTGATGCCAATGCACTCGAGCGTCCGAAGCGCATTTTCGGCGCAGCCCGCAATCTTGAAGAAGGCGGTTCGCTCACGATCATCGGCACGGCTCTCATCGACACGGGCTCGCGCATGGACGACGTCATTTACGAAGAATTCAAAGGCACGGGCAACAACGAAATTCACCTCGAACGCCGCATGGCCGAAAAGCGCGTCTACCCGGCCATCAACCTCAACCGTTCGGGCACGCGCCGCGAAGAACTCCTCATGAAGCCCGACGACCTGCAGAAGGTCTGGGTGCTTCGCAAGTTCCTCTACGACATGGACGAACTCGAAGCGATGGAATTCCTCTTGGACAAGCTCAAGACGACAAAAACCAACGCGGAATTTTTCGAATTGATGAAGCGCTAGGACCGCAGAATCGATCTGCAAGCAAAAAAGGCGGCAGACTTCTTAAGCCTGCCGCCCTTCGATCATCAGGATTGCTCCCTATCTGCCTCTCGGCCAATCGATCTTGCGATTGAGTCCCCAGCGCTCATCAAGAAGCGACAAAGGCTGCGGCGAAAGTATGAGGCCCGACGGGCACTGACGGCGCTTGAAGGTGAAGACGAGCGCCTCCTGGAAAATGCGGCGTTCGCGGTTGCCGAGCGTGCGAGGATCAAACGCGGGATCGATCGCCTGGCGCATGACGCGCTCGATTTCCGCATAGGGCGGCAAGCTGTCGCTGTCCTTTTGACCCGGACGGAGTTCGGCCGTAGGTTCGCGCGTGATGATCGCTTCCGGAATCACTTCGCCGCCCTTCATGCGGTTGAAGGCGCGGCATACGGCCTCGACTTCGCTCTTCCAAAGGTCGGAAATCGGAGCAAAGCCGCCCGCCAAATCGCCGTAAAGCGTGCCGTAGCCTAAGGCGGCTTCCGATTTGTTGGCCGTGCATAACAGAATACGATTTTCCTTGTTGGCGATCGCCATCAAGCGAAGCGCGCGCAGACGCGCCTGAATGTTCTGATCCGTCAGGTCGCCTTCGGGCAACTTGCCGAGATCAACTTCGAAGTCGGATTCTACCGTCGCATGCAGCGGCTCGATCGAGCGTTCCGCGTAGCTTTCGAGCCCAAGTGCTTCGGCAAGCTTTTTCGCGAGAATGCGGCTTTCCTTGCTCGTGAAGCGAGACGAAAGCATTATGCCCTTGACGCGCTCGGCGCCGACGGCCTCGACGGCCAGCGACGCGACGAGCGCGCTGTCGATGCCGCCCGAAATGCCGAGGACGTAGCCTTCGGCATGCGCATCGCTCAAATAGTGCTTGAGGGCGGACATGATCGCAAGCAGATGACGTTCGGCGGGATCCGCCGGATGCGCAAAAAGCTTATTTTCGAACGCTCCCAAAGGCTCGACGGATTCAATCTTGGCTTTGGGCGGCGCACCTTCATTTTCGGAAAGCGACAAAAGCCCCTCGTCGGCTTCGCAGCGAAGCGTGAGGACGTCTTCTTCGAAAGCCGCAGCCTTGAAGACCTTCGAGCCGAAAGCAACGAAGGATTCGCCCGCGTATGCGTGTTCGCCCTCGGCTCCGCCTACCGTCGTCACGACGGTCATGCAACCGGCTTGGGGCTTCTCAAGCGCTTCGACCGGAAATTCAGCATAGGATTCGCGGCAGATATGGCCGGGCCAATAAACAAGCGCGCCGGAACCGGGCCTCATTCCCATTTGAATGCTGTCGCTCCCGGGAATGAGAACAGAACCCGCTTCCGGATCGAGAACCAGCGGAGAGCTGCCGTCGCCCAAGCGCATCGGGAGCAGATGACCTTGCTCAAAGACGGGAACGTAGAGGATGACGCCCGCAGCCATCATCGCCTCATGAATCTTCAGGACGGCATCGGCGAGGCTGTCGTTCACCCAGGAATGAATGAAGGCGCCCCAGCCCTGCGGACCTTCGATCGTGCCGCGGCCCGCGAAAACGACATGCTTCGCGTCATTGTCCGCACTTGCGCGGACCTTTTGGTGCGCGCGCTCGACGGCCGCAATGAGCCGATCGGCATTCTCATGGAAAGCGCCGCTTCTCGGGCGCAGCTGACAGAGCGAAAGAGAAAAGCGCATGACATGAAACTCCACGCATTGATTCGATCTTCGCATTATGGGCCTTTGCCGTCGAAATTCGGCGCTTCAGAAGCCGCAAAAAACACGAAAAAGCACCGACATTTGGGCTGCGGCACCTTTCCTGATGAGTTTCTCTCAAGAAGCTACACGCTTCTCAAGTGCTTCTCGATGTTGGCTTTCACGCTTTCGTCGTCAGGCTCCGTAATTTCGATGCAGCGGAAGCCCATTTCTTCGAGTCGGCGCACGACGCGCGGGTGAATCGTGAGCGCAACGCCTGAAGCGAGCCATTCGCGAGCTCCCTGTACAGGACGAACGGCATGCACGAGAACGTCGACGGCATCCGTGCTCGTCACGTAGAGAATCGGCGGCGGGCCGCCCACAGCCATGGAGAGTTCGCGCAGTTCCTTGCTCGCAAGCTCGAGCGGCACGCGAACGTAGGCGCACATGACGATCACGTCTGCGCCCATTTCTCGCAACTTCGCCGGCAGCCATTCACGCCCCGTCTGGCCTCTCAGAATCAAAACGCGCGAGGGCGCGCCGCGTTCTTTCAGAAGTTCAAAAAGCGCTTCGCTGCCGGACTGATCGGCGCGCCCCTTCGGATACAGAACATTGACGTTCTCGCCCCAGGCGGCACGGATCGCTCTTGCCGTTCCTTCGCCCACTGAAGAGAGCGTGATGTGCGCGGGCCATTCGCGAACCCAGTGTGCGGCGGCCGCCACCGCCGACGGACTCGGCAGCAGTACCATTTCGACATCGTCGAGATTGGCCAGACGCTCTTCGACAAGCTTTGTTTCCTCGGGCAATTCAATGCGAAAGGCCGGCCAGCGCCAGACTTTGAGCGAATGACGCTCAAGACAGTCGGCGAGACGGTTGTTGGCCTCGCCCGGTCTCGCAAGGATGACCGGGCGATCGAGAAGACAAGGCTCGTTCGCATGCGTAGACAACATAGTTGATTCAATCAGCCGAAAATGGCTTTCAAATACTCATCGGCGCCCTTTTCACGGAGCTCCGCGACGACATTCGCGGCTAGTCCTTCAGGATTCGAGAGCGGGCCGCGCGCTTCTGCGCAAGCGGCTTCGCCCGTCATATGATTGCCGACGAGAGCGCGAAGATAAAGTTCGCCTGATTCGACAATGGCGTACGCGGCGAGCGGTACCCGGCAAGAGCCGCCAAGAGCGCGCGAGACGAAGCGTTCGGCCGCGCAGCAGACGCGCGTGTTTTCGTCGTTGATGAATAAAAGCGCTTCGCGCATCACTTCGTCGCCTTCGCGGATTTCCACGCCGAGAGCGCCCTGCCCCGGAGAGGGCAGACTCTTTTCAGCGGGAATGATTTCGCGGATTCGGTCGTCTAGTTCGAGACGCTTGAGTCCGGCCGACGCCATCACGAGCGCATCGTATTCGCCGGCGTCAAGCTTGCGCAGCCGCGTGCCGACATTGCCGCGGACGGGCTTCACCACAAGATGAGGATAATTCATTCGAAGCATGAGTTCACGTCGAAGGCTCGCCGTACCGACGACTGCGCCCACAGGCATTTCGTCAAGCGACTTGTGCTTGAGCGAGACGAAAGCGTCGCGCGGATCTTCGCGCTTGCTCACGGCGACGAGCTCGAAGCCTTCCGGAAGATCCATCGGCACGTCCTTGAGAGAGTGTACGGCAAGATCGGCCTCATGATTCTGCATGGCCGCTTCGAGCTCCTTCACGAAAAGACCTTTGCCGCCCACTTTGGCAAGCGTGCGGTCGAGAATTTGGTCGCCTCGAGTCGTCATGCCGAGCAGGTCGATCTGCGCTTCAGGATAACGGTCGCGAAGAAGCGCTTGAACATGAAGAGCCTGCCACATAGCAAGAGGGCTTTCGCGCGTAGCAATGACGCAGCGTTCGAATTTGGACATGGTGTTGAGTCTTCCCGTAGAAGAATTCTTGAGGAGCAAATGATTGAAGGATGCAATTTTAGCAAGGCCGATTTTCTCCAGAACTAAAAAA
>CAZUXQ010000164.1:0-4413 GCA_964624425.1 uncultured Sutterella sp. | reverse complement strand
CATCAAGGCGATGCAGGCCAACAGCGGCTGCAGCGACGAGCTCGACGTCCTCTGCGAGTATGCGCAGGAGGTCGCCGCCGAAATCGGCAAGTGGATGCCCGTCGTCAAGGCGGCGAAGAAGGCCGAAGAAGCGGGCGAGGCGATCGCGCCCGAGAGGAATGACCGTTTCGTGCGCTGGATTTCCGCGATGGGAACGAGCGTGCGCTTCAACATCACGCCGCTCTCCTTTGCCGATCAGTTCAAGAAGATGCGCGACGACGAGGGCGGCGCGTGGATCTTTACGTCTGCGACGCTCTCGACGGCGGGCGACTTTTCGCACTTTCAGGACGAACTCGGGCTCGTCGACTGCAATGCCCGTACGTGGTCCTCGCCCTTCAATTATTGGGAGCAGGGGTGCTTTTATCTCCCGCAGATGCCCGCGCCCGTCAACAATCCGAAGGAGCATGCCGAACGCATGGTCGAGGCCGCCTGGCCCATTGTAAGCGCCGCGGGCGGCAGAACGTTCTTTCTCTGCACCTCTTTGGCGAGCGTTGCCGCCGCGGCCGAGAGCCTGCGCGAGAAGCTCAACGCCAACGGCAATCAGTTTCCGCTCCTCGTGCAGGGCGAAATGCCGAAGGCCGCGTTGATCGAAGAATTTCGCCGCAGAGGCAATGCCATACTCGTGGGCTCCATGAGCTTCTGGGAAGGCGTTGACGTCCGAGGCGACGCGCTCTCGGTCGTCGTGATCGACAAGATTCCCTTCAGTCCGCCCGACGATCCCATCTCGGCGGCGAGATGCGACGCCATCCGCTCGACGGGCGGCAATCCCTTCATGAGTTATTCGCTCCCCGAGGCGATCATTTCGCTCAAGCAGGGCGCGGGGCGTCTCATTCGATCTGAAACCGACCGCGGCGTCTTCGTTTTATGCGACGCGCGCGTGGTCGAAAAGTTTTACGGCAAGAAGGTCATGCAGAGTCTGCCGGACTTCTACCGAACGAGAAGGCTCGACAAAGTGCTTCAGTTCTTCGGAAATCCCGAGGCGTACCGCGAGTCGCTCTACACCAGAAGCTGACTGCGCTTGGTCAAGCGCGCTCGAAGACGCCGACGACTTCCATGTGGCATGCGCCCGGGAAGAGGTCGATGGGGGTTGCGGCCATGAGTCTGAAGCCATGCGCTTCGAGGCGGTGCGCATCGCGCGCGAAATTCTTCGGACTGCACGCGACATAAACGAGTCTTTCGACCGGACTATTGCCGAGCACAGCAGGCACGACCGCCGCCAGTCCTCTGTAGGCGGGGTCGACGATTGCCTTCACGGGCATGCCGTCGGCGGACTTGAGCCACGCAGTGAAGTCGGCCGACGTCAGCACCTTTTCGACGGGACCCGCGAAAAAGCGCACGTTCTCAATGCCGTTTCTCGCGGCATTTCGCTCGGCGCAGGCAACCGACGGCTCGACGATTGCGATGCCGGCGCTTCGTGCGGCTTTGCGCGCGCCCATGGGCGTCATGGTGCCGACCCCGCAGTAAAGGTCGAGGAAGAGATCGGAATCCGTCAAGTCGAGAGCGTCGAGCGCTTCTCGATAAAGCACCGGCGTGAGCGGCGTGTTGACTTGCAGAAACGTGTCCGCGCGAACTTCGAAGACGAGACCGTCGATCCAAGCGTCGATCGCGGCGGGACCTTCGAGCACCTGCATGGCGTTTTCCGAAAAGCTCAAGACGGCGTTGCCGGCAGCGGGCTGGATGTTGATTGAGAGCTGCAAGAGGCCGAGGGGAGCGAACGCAGCGCGGATTTGCGCGAGGACGCTTTCGGAGACGGTCGTCTTCAGAACGAGGCAGGCGAGTCGGCTGCCGGCCGCTTCGTCGTCTTTGCCCGGACCTTCGCGCAGCAGCAGCGCGCGAACAAGCCCATCGCCCGTCGTTTCGTCGTAGAGAGGCAGCGATTCGGCGGCTTTTGTCAGAAGCGACGAACAGGCGTGGGCGGCGTCATGCATCCAGCTGGGATTCTGCGGACAGTCTTCGGCAGGCACCACGCAGTGCGAAGCGGCTTCGAAAAGACCGAGGCGAACCCGGCCGTCGATGACGGCAGGATGGAAAATCGCTTTGTTGCGAAACCCTCTGCGCGCTTCGGACGGGAGATATTTCGGGCGACGAAGGAGCGATACGATGCGAGCCTCGGCGAAGCCTTCGGCTGCAAGGGGTGCTGCGACAATGTCTCGGACTTTGAGCTGGAGCGCTTTTTCAAAGCGAATTCGGCCCATCGGACAGCCGCCGCAGCGGACCGCAAGCGGGCAGGCATCGGGAGCGGCGTCGGGCGAGGGCGAGCGTTCGAGCACGCGTTCGGCCAGGCCCTGACGGCCGCCCGGCATGGGCGGGCGCCACTCGATGTCGACGACGCTCCCGGGGAGCGCCCCGGGAATAACGACCGTGCACCCGTCGATCGTAGCCCGACCCGCTCCTGTGGGGAGAATTCCTTCGACGGCGACGCCTTCGGCGTGCAGAAGCGTCCTTTCAGCGGCGATCTTTTTCGTGCGCTCGGTCTTCATGCCGCAATGCCATTCCGATCAAAGGAAGTATTCGGGCGCCTTCTGTCCGGCGTTTGCTTGGCAGATCTGTTCCATGCGCGCGTCGATGGCGCTTCGAACGGGTTCCGGAAAGTCGCGTGCGCTGCCCGGACAGGCCGTCATGCAGGCGCGGCATCCGAGGCAGGATTCCGGATCCGTCACGGCAAAGCTCTGCGGATCGATGATGCCGACCGGGCACTTTTCGGCGCAGGAGCCGCAGCGGCAGCAGCTTTCGGGGTCGACGATGCGCGGCGGCGCCGGCACGACGAATTCGGCCTTGAGCGGTCCTTCGCCCGGAAGCTTCACGGCGAGCGCATCTTCGTTTTCGGCGGCGGCGAGCTTTTCGGCGAGCTTCTTGATGAAGACGCGCATTACGGCTTCGTCCTGATCGTTCGGGCGTCCGGCGCCGAGCTTCGGGTGCTGATTGTGGCGCGCGATGAAGGCGGCGCCTGCGGCAACCTTGAAGCCGCGATCCGACATCAGAGCGCCCAATTCGCGCAACGCGTCTTCATAGGCGCGATTGCCGTAGACGGCGACCGGGACGCCCGCGGCGCCTTCGCTCTTGATGCCCTTGAAGCCCATGAGACAGCTCGGGATGCGGCCGCCGTAGCTCGGAACGGCAAAGAAGACGACGTCGCCTTCGCCGAAGCGCTTCGCGCCGAAGCGGCGTTCGGGCAGCGTCAGGTCCATTTCTTCGAGCTTGAGGTTCGGCATAATGCTGCGCGCGGCCGAGAGCATGCGGCGGGATACGCGGCGCACGCCGCCGGTAGGAGAGAAGTAGAGGAAGAAAGCGCGCTTGGGAGTGAAGATAGGCATGACGGGCTCGATAAGGTGTTTTTGTCCGGAGCGCTTGCGGACGGCTTTCAGAGAAGACTGGCAAACGCCGCGCAGAGCGCAAGAATGGCTGGGAGGCGGAGAAGAAGCCGGGCGCAGAGAGGCGCCGCCTAAGGCGGACTTCTTTGTCAGTTATGCTGCTGGGTTATCGGCATCGTCCAAAATATTTCGGATTGTTGACTCGAGTTTGCTTCCAAAATGAGCGCAGAACCTGCGAACACGGCGGCAAGAAGAAGCCCTCGAATGACGCCGGGCCGAGTTCCTTCAGCCCCTGTTTCGACGAACGCTCAAAAAACGGAGCCGACGAGAACGGTGCCGATCATGCAGATCCAGACATTTTTGTGCGCGCAGATCATAGCCAAAAAAAGCGATTGGCGACTGCTCTTTCTCGGGCTTCGGCATCGAGAAGAAGCAAAGCGCCGCAAAGCTTTGCGTCGCCTGCGGTCGTGGAAGGGAGGGGCGAATGAACTATCCGCTCAATGCGCGAGCTGGTCATAGAGCGATGCAGCCGTCTGCCGCAGGGAATCAGCGCGGCACCCTTTCGCGGCTGAGCGGCATGGGCATCTGCCGCGATTCTCCCGTTTCCGGGCGTCGCCGTTTTTGCGGCGGCTTCGGCCGTTCTGACCAGTACGGCTGGCTGTACTTGCATGCCAAAGCCTCCTTCTTTGGAACGTACGTCGACATTGCAAATCTTTTTGGACTCGAAGCGGAAGCCATGCGGTCCTCATCAACGATCTGCATTGCATTCTGCATGCCGGCATGCCGTTACGATCTTCATGCTCTTCGCGAGCTTTTTCAGAAAGAATCAATCGGCGTCGCTGCCCGTCGAGCAAATCAGCTCTGCGTCTTTTCCTTCGGCTGAGCTTCCTTCTTGCTTTGAAGCTCGGTCTGAGATCCTGTCTCGGCTTGCGCTTCTGCCGCAGCTTCTATTTTGGCGGGCGTCATGCGCTTTTCAAGCTCGTAGCTCAAGAGCGTCACGGCCGCAGCGTAGAAATAGGTGCGGTTGTAGTGCAGGATCGCCGAGAAGGAGCCTGTGCCGATG
>CAZUXQ010000163.1:0-4430 GCA_964624425.1 uncultured Sutterella sp. | reverse complement strand
TTCTTGCTGCCGGCGCCGCCCAGGCTGAAGCCTACAAGGATGGCACCTACACGGGCGAAGGCAAGGGCCGCGAATCGCAGATTCAGGTTCAGGTTGAAGTCAAAGACGGCAAGATCGCCGACGTCAAGGTTGTGAGCCACGGCGAAACCGAAATGATCATCGCCGCTCCGATCGAAACGATGATTCCTGAAATCGTCAAGAAGAACGGCGTTGAAGGCGTCGACAGCGTCGGCGGCGCCACGATGTCGTCCGAAGGCATCAAGGCCGCCGTTCAGGACGCTCTCTCTAAGGCCAAGTAATTCGTCTTTTGACGGGTTCGCTGAGACCCAGACGGAGCATGGGGGATCCGACAGCTGGATCCCCCTTTTTTATTTCGAGCTGAAAAGGACGAATTCATGTTTGCTGAGTTCTTTCTGCGGCCTCGTCTTGCGGCACTGATTTCGGCAGTCGTGCTGTCAGTCTGCTTCGGATGCCAGAGGACGGAAGCCGTGCCTGCCGAGGAGCGGGCCGTTGCGGCGGCTGAAGAATACGAAGCCAGCTGGCAAAGCTTTCATATGGGCACGCTGATTGCCGGAAAGACGTTTGGAAAGACGCCGGAAGAAGCCAAGCGGCTGGCCGAACTGGTTGAGTCGGAAATCATTCGATATGACGACATGATGAGCGTGCATAAGGAAACGGCGCTCAATGAAGTCAATCGGCAAGCAGGCAGGCCTGTTGAAGTGCCGTTTGAGGTTGCGGAAATGACTGAAGCCGCGCTTCGGTTCGCAGATCTCACGGACGGCGCTTTTGAGCCGACGATCGGTCCTGTAGTCAACCTTTGGAAGATCGGCTTCGGCGGGGATTCAGTTCCGTCTGATGCGGCAATTCAAGAAGCGCTGAAGCGTGTCGACCACAGTTCGGTGCGCGTGTTTGAAAAGTCCGGCGCGTGGTTTGTTCAGATCGACGAGGGGCAGAATATCGACATGGGGGCAATTGCCAAGGGGTATATCGGCCAAAAGCTTGCTGAAGCCCTGAAGGCCAACGGCGCGAAGCATGCGCTGCTCGACCTCGGCGGCAATGTCGTTGCCGTCGGCTCGAAGGCTCCCGGAAAGCCTTGGAGAGTCGGGTTGCAGCGGCCCGACCAAGAACGCGGACAATATTTTGCGGTTGTGCAGGCAGACGATGTAAGCGTGATTACATCCGGGGCGTACGAAAGGAATTTCGAAAAGGACGGCAGGCGCTACGGGCATATTCTCAGCGCAAAAACCGGCCGTCCGGCAGCGACCGATCTTTCCAGCGTAACGATTGTCGATGCCGACGGCGCAAGAGCAGATGCTTTATGCACAGCCCTCTTCGGCATGGGGTGGAATGTTGCCCGCAAGTTCCTGGACGATCACCCCGACGTCCATGCCGTCATCCTTAAGGACGATCTGAAAAGCGCATTGATGAGCAGGGCCCTTGAGTCTAAAGTTGCGTTTGCAGACCCTGCAGTGCAAGTGTTGCTTTACTGACGGCATCTTTCTTAAGCGATTTTTTGACTGCGCCTTGCGGCAAAGACGCAGTTTTTCCATCTTCGTGAGCCTATGACCAGCCCAAAATTCGTACATCTGCGAGTGCACTCGGAATACTCGATTACCGACGGGATCGTTCGAATCGACCCGCTGATCAAGGCGGTGCTTGATGCCGGCGGCGTTGCCGCCGGCATTGCCGACTTGATGAACATCTTCGGCGGGCTGAGGTTCTGCACGCATGCGCAGGCGGCAGGCTTGAAGCCGATTTTGGGGTGCGATCTCCGCATCAAAAACGAGAAGGATCCCGGCAAGCCGCATCGGCTGGGCGTCTTGTGCATGAACCGCGAGGGGTACCGCGCGCTGTGCGTGCTTCTGACGAAGGCCTACCTGACCGACGAAGACGATCATCGCGGGCAGGTCGACCCGAAATGGTTCGACGACGGGGGAGCAGAAGGGCTGATTGCGCTCACCGGCGGGGCGGACGGGGAGCTTGCGCAGCGATTGATGAAGAAGGATCGTCAAGGCGCGGAACGATTGACCGAAACGCTTCTGCGTCAATTCAAGGATCGGCTCTACATCGAAGTGCAGCGGGCCGGACGGCCGAACGACGAGCTTGCGGCCGCGCTCTGCGCGATTCATGCTTCGAAGCGCGGAATTCCGATCGTCGCCACGCACCCCGTGCAGTTTCTGAAGTCGGAAGATTTTGAGGCGCACGAGGTCCGCTGCGCCATCGCGGAGGGGTATGCGCTTCAGGATCCGCGGCGAAGCAGACTCTATTCGAAGGAGCAGTATCTCAAGAGCGAAGAGGAAATGTGCGGACTCTTCGCCGACATGCCGGCCGCGCTTGAAAACACCCTTGAAATTGCAAAGCGCTGCAGCATAGACGGAATTCTTTCGAAGCCGCAGCTGCCGCATTTTCCGACGCCGGACGGGATGTCGCCCGACGACTACATCGATTATTTGGCGAAGGAAGGCCTGAACCGCCGCCTGGCGTTTCTTTATCCGGACGAGAAGGCGCGCGAAGAAAAGCGGCCCGCTTACGACAAGCGTCTGGACTACGAGCTGGGAATCATCAAGGAAATGAAGTTCCCGGGCTACTTTCTGATCGTTCAGGACTTCATCAACTGGTCGAAGCGAAACGGCATTCCGGTGGGGCCTGGGCGCGGCTCGGGAGCCGGCTCGCTCGTTGCGTATTCATTGGGCATCACGGATCTGGATCCTTTGAAATTCGACCTTCTGTTCGAACGCTTTCTGAATCCTGAACGCGTGTCCATGCCCGACTTCGACGTGGACTTCTGCCAGTTCAACCGAGACCGCACGATCGGCTACGTGAAGGAAAGATACGGCGCCGACGCCGTCAGTCAGATCGCAACGTTCGGCACGACGGGCGCCAAGGCGGCTGTTCGGGACGTCGGCCGGGCTCTCGACGTTCCGTACATGAAGACGGATGCATTGTCGAAGCTCATTCCGACGCAGCCCGGCAGGAATATTTCCCTCGATGAAGCGCTTGAAGAAGTCCCGGAATTCAGAGAAGCCGTTGAAAAGGACGACGACTACAAAGAAATTCTGAGAATCGCCAAGCCGCTGGAAGGCTTGACCCGCAATCTTGGGATGCATGCGGGCGGCGTTCTGATCGCGCCGGGCAAGCTGACGGATTTCTGTCCGCTTTACAATCCCGACGGCCGTCCGGAAAACACGGTCAGCCAATTCGACAAGAAGGACGTGGAGAATGTCGGCCTGGTGAAGTTCGACTTTCTCGGCTTGACGACGCTGTCGATTCTTGCGAAGGCGAAGCAGTGCATTGATCGGCTTCATCCGGAACTTCATTTCGATCTGGACCGCATTCCGATCGACGACGAAGAGACGTACAGGCTTTTCCAAGAAGCAAGGACCGTTGCCGTCTTTCAGTTTGAATCCGAAGGCATGCGGGCGCTGCTCAAGCAGGCGAAGCCGGATCGTCTGGAAGACCTCGTTGCGTTGAATGCGCTGTACCGTCCCGGGCCGATGGATCTGATCCCGTCCTACATTGCGCGGAAGTTCGGCAGAGAGAAGGTTGAATATCTGGATCCGCGCATGGAGCCTGTTCTGAAGGAGACCTACGGCATCATGGTCTATCAGGAACAGGTGATGCGCGTGGCGCAGGTTGTGGGGGGCTATTCGCTGGGCGGCGCAGACCTGCTGCGGCGCGCAATGGGCAAGAAGAACGTCGAGGAAATGAAGCGTCAGCGAGCCGTTTTCGTGAAGGGAGCCGGAGAGCGCGGCGTCGGCGAAGCTGCGGCTTCTGAAATTTTCGACTTGATGGAAAAGTTTGCGGGCTACGGCTTCAACAAGTCGCATGCGGCTGCGTACTCCTACGTGGCCTACCAAACGGCGTACCTCAAAGTGCATTACCCGGCGGCGTTCTATGCGGCCAACTTGTGCATGGTCATGGACGACAGCGAAAAGATGAAGCTCTTCATCGACGATGCGAAAGAGAACGGCATCGAGCTTCTGATGCCGGACATCAATGACAGCGGGTGGTTTTTTGATGCGGCGGACGACAGGCACGTGCGCTTCGGCTTCGGAGCGATCAAGGGGATCAGCCGAAGCGTGGTGGACGAACTGACGAAGGCTCGAGAAGACGGACCGTTTGCGGACATCTTCGACGCGGCGGCGCGAGTCCCGAGCATGAATGCCAAGCATCTGGAGGGCTTCATCAAGATCGGGGCCTTCGACAAGCTGGATCCGGACCGCGGCCGGCTTTTCGGCAATGTCGGGCAGGCACTGGGCGCGGCTCAGACGCTTCGTGAAAGCGCCGGGCAGGAGAGCCTCTTTGCAGAGCCGGAGCGGGAGGAGAGGATCGTCAGCTGGATTGCCGCGCCGTCTTGGTCAACACGGGAGAAGCTGATTCAGGAGAAGAACGTATTGGGTTTTTGGCTTTCCGGTCATATGTATGATCAG
>CAZUXQ010000162.1:0-4442 GCA_964624425.1 uncultured Sutterella sp. | reverse complement strand
GCACATTTCTTGAAAGCGTCGATAATTGCCCTATTACCCCCCCCCTAAGGAGAACGCATCATGACGATGCACGATCGAACTGCCTCCAACATCCAAAAACCTCATCGCGCCGTGCCGCTTCGCCATGTCGACCGCCGAACGCTTTTGACGGGGGCGGGCGCCGCTGCCGCATTGGCCGGCGCCGGTCTTTTTGCTGAACGTGCAGCAGCTGCGCCGTCGCAGGGCATGAAGGTCTGCGTAGTGACTGGGAGTCCGCATCGACGCGGCGCATCCTTTCTCATTACGGACGAATTCATTCGCGGAGCGAAGGAGGCCGGCGCCGACGTCTATCGCTTCGACGCCGCCTTCAAGCGCGTGACGGCCTGCAGCGGCTGCGATCACTGCGGTCTCGGGGCGTCTCCCTGCGTCTATCGAGACGATATGTTCGAGCTCAATCCCCATCTAATTGATGCCGACATGGTCGTGCTGAGTACGCCGCTTTATTACTTCGGTTTCTCCGCACAGCTCAAGCTTGTGATCGACCGTTTCTATGCGATCAATTCGCAGCTTCACAGTCCGCGCAAGGCCGTGCTTCTTGCCGCCGCCTGGAATACGAACGACTGGACGTTCCCGGCCCTCGAACACCACTACGAAACGCTCGTCCGCTATATGGGGTGGGAAGATGTCGGCCGCGTGGTCGGCACCGGCTGCGGCACCCGCAGCTCGACCGCAAACTCGCAGTTCCCGCAGATGGCCTATGAATTGGCCAAGAAAGTTTGTGCGGGTTGACGACTTGCTGACTGACGATGGGAGGCCGAACCATGCAGATGCCGTTCTTCGAAGCGGGCGATCCCGCGAAGCTTTGGCGGCGCCGAGTGCAGCTGGATGCCGTGTTGGCGGCGTTCTTCTTCATCGTTGTTCTTGACCGCCTCACGGAGAATCCGCTTCACGAAATTCTGGGCTTTCTTCTGGGCGGGCTCGCGTTCATGCATATTCTGCTCAATCGTCGTTGGTGCGTGCGCCGACTGAAGGCGCTCTTCGGCGTTGAAGAGAAGAGCAATCCGAGATCGAGACGCAATCGCAAGCCGACTCTCCGGGATCGTCTCGCGATTCTCGTGAATGTGCCGTTCATGCTGCTTTTTGCGGCCTCGTGGGTGAGCGGAATCATGTGTTCGCAAACGCTCTTCGCGGCTGCGACGCCCGACGCTTGGCGAATGGATCTCATCTATAGAACTGTGCATGTTGCGCTTTCGATGTGGTGCTTTTTCGCTGCGGCGCTTCATGTCGGGCTTCACGGCAGGATCTGCTTCGCGAAAGCGACGAAGGCTTTTGAGGAGGAGCTGCCCGGCGGCGTCAAGATTGCGCTTGCGGCACTCTTTCTTGTCCTTCTGGCCATGTGGTCGGCCAATGCTTTCGTCTTCCGGGAAATGAACTATTTGCTGGGCTTTGAGAGTGCGTTCATCTATGTAGAACAGGAGGAGCTGCCATTTGCGATGCCGGCGGATTTGCTCGTGATGGGGATTTTTCTCGCGGCGCTGCTGCATGCAGGGCTGGTGCTGGCGGAGAAGCGCTGGTAGTTGAGTTTTGCTGATGACTCCGCATGCCTTGTCAATTGAGAAAAAGACGCTTCAACCGATTCAGAAAATAAGCGGGACGCTGTTGGTCGGGGAATTCAGCAGTTTTTAGAATTCGAAGCGAAGGATCGGCTGAAATCATCCGAGCATTGTCGAAGTTGCCGTCCGCAAGATGCTTGGCGTTGAGCTGAAGCCTGGAAGTCTTCAAAACGCCGCACCTAAACCGGCATCGCGCCGGGGTTGCGGCTCGTCGCGGGATTCTTCGAGCGAAGTCGCGCAGCCAACCGCGCTGAAGCTGGGGTTGCGGCGCGATTCTCGTAAACGACCGTGTTCTTGCCTTGACGAAAAGCTTCCTTTCGAGGTCTAGGCCGTCCGCGGCTTTGCGCCGCCGCAGTACCGCGAACTTTTGACTGTTCCCGATTTTTGGAAGGCTCTTCCTTGGTGAGACTCATGACGCGGGCTCTCACGGCCGCGTACAGTGAAGACGAAGCGGGCATGGGGCGTCATCAGGGCAAGACGAACCATCGTCGTCGGCTCCCGATCGACGCCGTCAATCCTGAAGAGAGCGTCGATGCGTTCGTGGAATCAGCCGCTTCATCATTCGGCAGCCGCAGGCGCGTTCTGCACATTTTGATCGAGAAGTACGCCCGCTCATCTGCAAGGATTATCTGGTTGCGCTCTGCGAAGGCGCCCCAATCGAAGCGCATGAAGCTTGAGAAGGTCGACTGACCGTTTGGAAAAGCCCGCTCTTGCGTGAGAAAGAACGGGCCTTCAAGTTTCGATTGGGTCGGGTCGTCTACTGCTTCGGCGGCATTGCGATGTCGGCGCCGAAGAACTGCCTGGAGATTTCCGAGAGTTCGCCCGAAGCCTGCATGGCCTTGACGGCTTCGTCGACAAGAGCGAGCAGCGAGTCGGTCGAAGCATCCTTCTTCACGGGAATGCCGATTTCGCCCGCACCCGGAACATAGCAGGCGATCTTGATCTGAGCGTTTGGATGAGCCTTCTTGTAGTCGTAGAAGGTGACTTCGGAATTGAGCGTCGCGTCGATGCGTCCGGAAAGGAGAAGCTCGAAGGTCTGATTGAGATCGTCGACGCCGATCACTTTGGCGCCCGCCTTTTCGGCCGTTTCGGCATAGGTGCTCGAAATGGTGTTGGCGGTCTGCTTGCCCTTGAGGTCCGCAACCTGCGTGATCGCGCCGTTGTCGTCCTTCGTGATCACCGCGACGCGGTCGAAGGCATAGGGAACCGAGAAGTTGTAGGCGTTTCGGCGTTCCGGCGTGATGCCGACGCCGTTGATCATGAGGTCGTAGCGGCCGGCATTTAAGCCGGCCAGCAGGCCATCCCACTTGCCTTCGACGAATTCGGGTTCGACGCCGATTTTTTCGGCGATTTTCCTGCCGACCGCAACATCGTAGCCCGTGAGGACGCCCTTTTCGTCGTGGTAGGTCCACGGCGCCCAGGTGCCTTCCATGGCGATGACGACTTTGCCGCGCGCCTTGATCTGCGAGAGGAGGTCGCCCGTCTGCGTCTGCGCGGCGGGCGCCGCTTCGCCGGCGCTCTTCGCCGGCGCGGCTTCTTCCTTCTGCGAGCAGCCCGCGAGCGCCATTGAGGCGCCGATCAGGGCGAAGGCGGGAATTTTCCATGCGTTTCGGAACATTTGACGGTTTCCTTTTGATTGAAGGCGGTTCATCGAACGCGTTCTTCAGCGTTCGATGAACTTTTGAAGAAACTCGCGCGTGCGCGCTTCCTTCGGATTTGAAAAGAAGTCCTTCGCGTCGCCCGATTCAACGATCCGGCCGTCCTCCATGAAGACGACCTTGTCGGAGACGTCCTGCGCGAAGCCGAGTTCGTGCGAGACGACGATCATCGTGATGCCTTCGGCTGCAAGCGACTTCAGAGTCGACATCACTTCTTCGGTGAGCTCCGGGTCTAGAGCCGATGTGGGCTCGTCGAAGTAGATGATTTCGGGATCCGCGGCAAGCGCTCGAGCGATGGCGATGCGCTGCTGCTGGCCGCCCGAAAGCTTGCTCGGGTAGAAGTCGGCTCGGTCTCTCAGGCCCACGCGTTCGAGGAGCGCATCCGCTTTGGCGTCGGCGTCCTTCATCGGCATGCCGCGGCCGATCACGAGACCTTCGGTAATGTTCTCGCGGGCGGTCTTGTTGAGAAAGAGGTTGTAATTCTGAAAGACGAAGGCGGTTTTCTTTCGCAGGCGCAGAATGTCGCGGCGGTGCATGCGGGCGAGGTCGAATGTCTCGCCGTCGAAGACAAGGCGGCCGGCATCGGCTTTCTCGAGGAAGTTGAGGCAGCGGAGCATCGTCGTTTTGCCCGAACCGCTCGGGCCGATCACGGCAACGACGTCGCCTTTTTCGACTTCAAGGCCGATGCCTTTGAGAACGGCTTGTCCGCCGAAGCGCTTCACTAAATTGTCGACAGTCAGCATGGGCATGGCGCTCACCTTTCGCTGTACGTTCTGAGTTTGGCTTCGCCCCAGCGCTGCGCGCGCGTGAGCGCCGTGCAGAAGATGAGATAGATGAGGCCGACTTCAACGTAGAGAAGTAGCGGCTCGTAAGTGCGCGCGACGATGCGCTGCGTCGTCATGAACATTTCCGTTACGGTGATGTTCGCGGCGAGCGACGTGTCCTTCACCATCGCGATCAGCGAATTTCCGAGCGTCGGAAAGGCCGTGCGGAAGGCCTGCGGCAGGATGATGCGGCGAATCACCTGCAGGTAGCTCATTCCCGCGCAGAGGCCGGCTTCGAGTTGTCCGCTCGGCACGGATTCGAGAGCGGCGCGCATCGTTTCGGCGCAGTAGGCGCCTTCGTTGATCGAGAAGACGACGACCGCGGCCACGAACGGATTGATGAGAATGCCGACATGCGGAAGCCCGTA